>DATGQC010000085.1:0-12415 GCA_035304425.1 Advenella sp. | reverse complement strand
TTTCATGGTCTGGTGCAATGTGCCGCTACGTAACGCCGTTGCGACCTCTGCGGCACTGGGGTTTCCCATCGCCCTGTCCAATAGCGTAGGCTATATAGTGTCAGGCATCCGTGAAGTGGGCGTGCGCGACGGCATGCTGGGCTATGTTTACTGGCCGGCGCTCATCCTGCTGGTGGTTATGAGTGTATTGATGGCGCCGGTAGGCGCGCGCATGGCGCACGCGTTGCCGGTCGACAAATTGCGCAAGGTCTTTGCCGGCCTGTTGTTCGCCCTGGCGGCCTATATGCTGTTCAAGGCGCTGCAGCAGTACGGGGTGTTCAGCGGATAACTGCGCGTGGGGGGGGCACTGGCCGCTACACCCTAAAAAACATGGACCTGGCGGGTGTTACAGACAACACGGAGACCACACGGAGACAACACAGCGGTAACGTCATACAGGCAATAGGGGCCTGCTGGGACCTGATGCGCGCGGCGGACGAAATACCAGCGGATCATCATAGAAAGCCGGATCTTCATTGGCTGCATCCCATCCCGGTATGCCCATCACGGGCAAGGGGCGATGCGGCTTGACCTGAAGTGGGTCCTCGGTCAGGAGGGTTTCCAGGGTGTGCGCCATGACCAGGTCAAGATCACCGGCGGGCGTATCCTGCGGGACGCGTATCACATTTGCCGTGATGGCCTTGTATGGGTTCACGCATTTTTCCAGCAGGGCATGGCCGATGATGCCAATATGCGTCTGCTGCCACAGGGCGCGTTCCTTGATGAAAGCGCGACGCCAGTCCCGCTGCTCAATCGCGTTCCACAAGGCGGGGGGCGCTTGCAACAGCAGTCCACCCTCGTCAAGCAGGGTGATCGTATCGCGAACCACTCCGCGTCGCTGACCCACACCCTGGCGCAGAATCTGCCGGCACTGGATTTTGTTGAACAGGGTCTTTATTTTTGGGAATCGGAACCAGCACAGGCCGTTGAAAAAATCATGCAGATTATCCCGCGTCGGGCACATCCCGTGCTGTCCGATGAACTGCTCATAGGCCATGCCGGCAGGCAAGGCTGACTGATTGGTAAAGCGCACGGGGCACGCTGGCGGCGCCAGCGCATTGAGTAACGGCGCCACCGGAATGGGCGAACCCATGCCGGCAGCTGCCTGCAGGACGGCGGCGTAATGAGGATGGCCTGGCAGCCATGCGCGCAACGGCGACCACCAGGGGCGTGTCGTATCCAGTCCGGACAGCACATCAACAATCATATGACGCGGGCCGTGCATTGGCTTGTTGTCATGGCGAACTCATTTGACTGTGATGGCCGGTTCGGTATCGCGCCAGGGCATCAGCGGCACGACGGAAATGCTGTTGTAGGGCGAGCCGTCAATCAGTTTTTCGCTGACAACCAGATAGATCAGAGATTGGTTTTCAGTGTCGATCAGGCGCGAGACATTGAGCCCCTTGAACAGAAAGCTCATGCGCTGGGTAAATACATCTTCCTGTATCTTGCGCACAGGCTGCGCGGCCTTGAGCGGGCCGGTCTGGCGGCACGCCAGGGAGAAACGCGACGGGTTTTCTGCAAGACCCAGCGCACCGGATACGCCGCCGGTCTTGGCGTAGGACAGATGGCAGGTCACCCCTTCGATCTGCGGATCGTTGAAAGATTGCACGCAAACCTTGTCGTTATTGACGATGCGCCAGGTGGTGCTGACGCAGCCAATATCGTCTGCCACCGCAGTGGCGGGCGCGACGGCGCCCAATAGTGCTGCGCAGGCAACAAGCGCGGAAAAGACTCGTTTCATGATGCTCATGATTCCTAATGGAATAAGTTGAATGTCGGCAAAGAGTTTACACCCAATCGAGCACGACAGGACAGGGACCCGGCTAACCTAAGGAGGTAGGTGAAAATCGCGAGCGCACCTGCCGCCAAATACGACTACAATAGTTCTGCAGCGTGCTGCGTCCAGAACGACGTACGCTGCGAAGTTGCCTGCATTCATCCCCTTGCCTGTATTGAGCCCGCTTGGGCAACCGCTTACCTCCTTATCCTATGGAAAAACTACGTATTGATAAATGGCTCTGGGCAGCCCGTTTTTACAAGACACGCTCGCTGGCGGCCACAGAAATCGGCAAAGGCCGCGTATTGGTCAACGATCAGCCGGTCAAGCCCGCCCGCGAAGTCGGCCCCGGCGACCTGGTGGCAGTCCGAAGGGATCAGACCACGATGACGGTTCAGGTGCTGGCGTTATCTGCCATCCGGGGGCCGGCGCCCGTAGCCCGTACGCTTTATGAAGAAACCGAAGCGAGCCGGCTGGCGCGCGAGGCCGCGCAGGAACAGCGGCGGCTGGCCGGCGAGCCGGCCCTCAGTCTGGAACACGGGCGTCCGACCAAGCGCGATCGTCGTCAACTGGAACAGGTGAAAAAGGGCGGCAACTGGTAAGCGGCGCCAAACCTTTTCTGGGCAATAAAAAACAGATTGTAAGAAGGGGTTAAACAGCTGCACCAACACCTATCAATTTGTTGCGGATGATTTTACAATCGTGTTCAATCTATTGACACCCAGCCTTAACAAAGGGCGTTTTCCCCAGGTTGTTCAGGATATACATCTAAAAAAATCGAGGAGTACAGACATGTTGTTCGACAAAAGAATAAGCCGGCTTGCGCTTTCGGCAATCTGCCTGAGCGTTGCGCTGGCGCTGGGCGCCGGCCAGGTCACGGCGCAAGAGCCGCCTGCTGCCGCAAGCACCGTCAACCTGCCGGCGCCGCCGACCATCAAGTATGACTACGATATGGATATCTTCCATCCGGTCAGCGCCAAAAACGGTATGGTGGCATCCGAACAGCGCCTGGCGTCGGAGATCGGACTGGATATCCTCAAAAAAGGCGGTAACGCCGTTGATGCCGCGGTGGCTGTGGGTTTTGCCCTGGCCGTGGCGCTGCCCAATGCGGGTAACCTGGGCGGGGGCGGGTTTATGATGGTGCACGACGCCAAGTCGGGTAAAACCATGGCGCTCGATTTTCGTGAAATGGCCCCGTCAAAGGCCGGCCGCGACATGTATCTGGACGACAAGGGCCAGGTCATCAATAATAAATCGCTGTATACCCACTTTGCCGTTGGTGTGCCGGGTACGGTCAAAGGGATGGAGCATGCCCTGAAAAAATGGGGCACCATGCCGCTGGCAGAGGTAATCCAGCCGGCCATTGCGCTTGCAGAAAAAGGCTATACCGTCAGCCCGACGCTGGCCGAAGCGCTGGCCGTGGAAAAAGACAACCTGGGCAAATGGGAAAACACCAAGGCCATTTTTTTCAAGGATGACGAACCGCTCAAGGCAGGCGAGCAACTGGTCATGAAGGATCTGGCCAATTCCATGAAAATGATTGCAGAACAAGGCAGTGATGCCTTTTACAAAGGCGCCATTGCCGAGCAGATCGTCCAGGAAATGAGCAAACATCAGGGGCTGATCAGCAAAGAGGACCTGGCCAACTACAAAGTGGTGGAACGCGAGCCGGTTACCGGCGATTATCGCGGCTACAAGGTTGTTTCCATGCCGCCACCCAGCTCGGGCGGCATCCACATTATTCAGATGCTGAATGTGCTGGAACACTTCCCGCTGAACGAATCGGGACCCAACAGCGCCAAAACCATCCGCCTGATGGCAGAAACCATGAAGCGGGCGTATGCCGACAGGTCTGAATATCTGGGTGATACCGATTTTGTCAAAGTACCGCAAAAAGGGCTTATCGCCAAATCCTACGCCGACGAACTGGCCAAACTGGTGGCCGAAGAGAAAGTGACGCCTGCCAGGGATATCAAGCCCGGCGCGCCGCAAAAATATGAAAGCGACCAGACCACCCATTACTCGGTTGTAGACAAGGATGGCAATGCAGTGGCCGTCACTTACACATTGAATCTGAATTTCGGCAGTGGCATTGTGGCCGGCAATACAGGCATCCTGCTGAACAATGAGATGGATGACTTTTCGTCCAAGCCTGGCGTGCCCAATGCCTTTGGTCTGATCGGCGGAGAAGCCAATGCCATTGAACCCGGCAAGCGCCCCCTGTCGTCCATGACGCCCACCATGGTGCTCAAGGACAACAAACCCTGGCTGGTGACCGGCAGCCCCGGTGGCGCGCGCATTATCACAACTGTGCTGCAGACGCTCACCAACAGCATTGATTTTGGCATGAACCCGGCCGTTGCCGCAGCCCTGCCGCGTTTTCATCACCAGTGGTTGCCGGATGAGCTGCGGCTGGAACCGGGATTCAGCCCCGATACCATCGAACTACTGAAAAAACAAGGCTACAAGGTTGTCGTCAAACCTACAATGGGCCGCACGCAAACTATACAGATTCGCGACAACATGATGTATGGCTACTCAGACCCGCGTAATCCCGACGGCGTGACCCTGGGATACTGAATCCAGGGATCAGCGACCGTGTGGGCGGCCTGCGCTTGCGCAGGCCGTTTTTCATGGCGAACAGCGCACCGGGCAGGCGGGCCGCTTGGCATCTCCTGCACCAAAACCCCAATGCGATGTATGACAAGGGCAGATTCTGCCTGCCGCTTTGGTATGATAAGTCGGCAAACCTGATGTCGGACATCGTGGCGCGCAGCGCGTGTTGATTCGTGCTGTTGTTGCAGTCGGTCCGGCCGGGACCGGGCAGTTACGCGAAAAGGGAAGGTCATGAGTAAATCACTCGTCCAGTTATTAAATACAAAATATCCATTGATTCAGGCGCCGATGGCGGGCGTTGCAACGCCGGCACTGGCCGCAGCCGTGTCAGAAGCAGGGGCGCTGGGCTCGCTGGGCCTGGCGTCCGCCTCGCTGGATCAGGCGCGCAGCATGATCACCGAAGCCCAGCGCCTGACGCGCAAACCTTTGAATATCAATTTCTTTTGTCATCAGCCGACGGCGCCGGATCCGGCCGCCAACCAGGCGTGGCTGGATCACCTGCGCCCTATGTTCGAAGAGTTCGACGCCACGCCGCCCGCCGATCTCAAAGACATCTACCGGCCGTTTCCAGGCTACGCGGACATGCTTGAGCTGGTGCTGCAAACCCGACCGGCGGTGGTCAGTTTCCATTTTGGCCTGCCTTCGCAGGAATATATAGACGCGTTGAAAAACGCCGGCATCCTCCTGATGGCCAGTGCAACTACGCCGGCAGAGGCCAGGCAGATCGAGGCGGCCGGCATTGACGTGCTGGTTGCCCAGGGATATGAAGCCGGCGGCCACCGGGGCGTATTCGACCCGGAAAAGGGTGACGCCCAGTACGGTACGTTTGCCCTGGTGCATATGCTGGCGACCCAATCGGCCTTACCGGTGGTGGCCGCTGGCGGCATTATGGACGGCGCCGCCATCAAAGCGGCGCTGGCCCTGGGCGCAGCTGGGGTGCAATGCGGTACGGCGTTTGTACTGTGCCCCGAATCGGCCGCCAATGCTGCTTATCGCAAGGCGCTGCAAAGTGAGCGGGCTTATGATACGCGTGTGACGACGACACTGTCAGGACGCGCAGCGCGTGGCCTGCGCAATCGCCTGTATATTGACGAGCCGGCCAGTGCCCGCCCGGCAACACCCGGCTATTCCATGACTTATGATGCGGCCAAGGCATTGAATGCTGCAGCCAGCGCCAAGGGCAACGATGATTTTGCAGCGCAATGGGCCGGCCAGGCTGCAGCATTGGCCCGGCCGATGACAGCGACGCAAATGGTGCAAACCCTGGTCAATGAAGCCGGCTGGTAAAGCGGCGGCCCTGTGCTGAGTTCGCGCGAGCGGCCAACGGGGGGCGGGCGCCTGCAGGCCGCGCGCGTTATTGGCAGGCGTTATCGCGATCGTATAAATATCATTACAAGCGTGATTATTATCCTTCGCCGGGCAGCGACGTCGCTGCAATCCCGCCCGGCAACGCGCACGTGTCCTCGTCAAAGACTATAAGCGCACCTGGAGTCTGCGCAGAACCACGCCTCGCATCAGGAATATCACCAGGCCGAGCAGGGTCATCAGCAGGCCTGCCCATACCGGAGAAATCAGACCCAGGCCGGCGCTGATGGTGATGCCGCCCAGCCATGCGCCCAGGGCATTGGCAGCATTGAAAGCGGCATGGGTCAGGGCACCCATCAGTGTTGGCGCCTGCGGGGCGCTCAGCATGATCTGGACCTGCATGGAAGGCACGACCAGCATGGAGCTGAACGCAATGCCAAACATACAGATCAACAGCATCCATGAAGTGCTTGCTGTCAGGCCCAGGATAAGCAACACCAGCAGCACACAGCAAAAGCCGATGATAATTCCCTTCTGTTGATATTTATCGGCCAGATAGCCGCCCAGCAGGTTGCCACTGGTCATGCCGGCGCCAAAGGTCATCAGAGCGACCGGGATCATTGCCGCAGGCAGATGGGCCACATCGGTCACCATTGGGCCGATATAGGTATAAACGGCAAAGATGCTGCTGGTGCCGATAGCAATGATCAGAAGCAAAAACCAGGCTCGCGGTGTTTTCAGACCATGCAGTTCCTGGCTCACCGGGTTGCCCTTGAGCGCGTCCGATTTGGGAAGCCAGCACCACAGGCAACCGAAGGCCAGCAGCCCGAATAGCGCGACCAGCAGGTAGGTATTGCGCCAGCCCAGCACCTGTCCGGCAAAGGTGGCGGCAGGCGCACCAATAATATTGGCCACGGTCAGGCCCAGCAGGATCAGCGAGACGGCCCTGCCGGTCTTGCTTTTGCCCACCAGATGGGCGCCGGCGACAACGCCCGCGCCAAAATAGCAGCCATGCGGCAGCCCGGTCAGAAATCGCGCCACGATCAGCCATTCGATAGAGGGCGCCAGCGCTGACAGCACATTGCCCGCGATGAACATGCAAAACAGCAGAAGCAGAAACGGCCGTCGATGCAGGCGTGCTCCTGCCATGGTCAGTAGTGGCGCGCCAGCCACGACGCCGATGGCATAGGCTGAAATAGCATGACCCGCAGCGGGTATGCTTACCTGCAGATCGCTGACGATCAGCGGCAATATGCCCATGCTGGCAAATTCGGTGGTGCCGATACAAAAGCTGCCCAGGGACAGCGCAAGCAGGGCCAGGGCCACGTGTTGTGGCGTCGTACCGGAAGTAGAAGGTTGCATGTTGCAGGTAGATGAAGTGGAGTGCTCAGGTGGCTGCCAGGGCGTTTAGTCGGTCCGCCACGACGGATCGTCACTGCCCCAAAGACCGCCAACCTGGGAAAAATGGGCGTGGCTGTCTATAGCAAAGGCAGGACGCGATTGTATAACGATTCCCGATGGGCTTGGCTGGCTGAACTGCCACGGTGACACATCGTCAAGTTTAACGCCTTTATCGGTAGCGGCGCCGCTGGCAAGCAGCCAGTTGGCGGTCGCCAGCAAATGCGCCTGCACGCGCCAGGTGCCGCCCCGTTCGCTGCGCCATTTGAGTGCGCGCAAAATGCCGGCCGCCAGCAGGTAGCCGGTGGCATGGTCCAGCGCCTGCGCTGGCAGCGCGCCGGGCGTTGTGCCGTCGCCGGATTCCAGCATGCCAATGCCCGTGGCTGCCTGCACAATGCTGTCAAAGCCGCGTCGTTCGCCCCATGGACCTGCGAATGTCCAGGCCGAGAGCGTGGCGTGGATCAGTTGCGGATAGGTCCGGGCCAGCGTCGCGCTGTCCAGTCCGAAGGCCGCCAGCGCCTGTGGCCGATAGCCCGTGACCAGTACATCAGCGGTGCTCAATAGTTCATGCAGTTTGTGTAATGCTTCGGGTTCGCGCAAGTCGAGCAGGGCCGAGCGTTTGTCTGCGCCGGTATCCACATGTTGCACCGGCAACTCCGGCATGGCCGGATTATCAATGCGCAGCACATCGCAGCCCAGATAGGCCAGCGTGCGCGTGGCAACCGGCCCGGCAATCACGCGGGTCAGATCCAGCACACGAGGGCGTCCCTGCGGCGCGCCCAGGGGTATGGGCGTTTGTGGCGTGATATTGTCAATGGACAGCAGCGGCACGCCAGCGGCTTGCTGCGCCTGTGCCGATTGTTGCCATTGATCAGCATTGCGCACCATGACGGCAATACCTTTGGCGGCCGTTACCGTCTCTTCCACATCAATGGCGCGCCATTGCCTGAGGGTATCGGCCAGTTGTTCGCGCGTGCAGGCATCGGGCAGCTCAAGCGCATCCAGCAGGCGTTGACGGTGATGAGGATAATTGCCATGCAATCTGACCCAGCCGTCTCTGGTTTGAAAAAAGCCTGAGTGAGACTTGAAGACCGCAGCGCGCTCTCCGTCTATCGTTTGCAACTGGTCGTTGCGAAAGGCAACCGACACTTGTGCCGGGTCCACCGTCACGGTTTGCGCCTGGCGCAGATCAGCGGCGGACAACGCGGCGGCAGCAACGGCGCCGCAAGCCAGCTCATTGACGTGCAGATTGGACGGTAAAAAATTACCCGCACCCAGGCGCAGATGTTCCCGTGCATAGTGGGGGGGCAGCTGTAGAACGGGCAGCAATGCGCACAGCAGGCGGTTGGACCGCGGCGCGTCAGGGGAGCGGGAAGTGTCGGTCATGATGCGTTGTCCTGCCCGTCAGCGTGAAATACCGTAAATTCGTCAATCTCGATTCGGCTGGTGGAAAACTGGTTGGCCGGGTGTTCGGTATCCTCGTAGCCCAGCGAAATGCCGCAGGCGATGATCTGGTCGTTCGCGATACCGAGATGGCTGCGAATGATCTCGGGATAATTGCTCAGGGCCGCCTGGGGACAGGTATGCAGCCCCAGCGATCTGGCTGCGATCATGATGGTCTGGATAAACATGCCGGTATCCATCCAGCTGCCGGTCTCCATGTCGTTGTCCAGCGTAATGAACAGCACAACCGGGGCATCGAAAAAAGCAAAATTGCGGCCATGCTGGCGTTTCATGCCGGCCTTGTCCTCCCGTGTTATGCCAAGCGTGTTGTACAGTGACCAGCCGGTTTCACGTCGTCTTGCCAGATAGGGCTCGCGCCATTTCACCGGGTAGTACTGATATTCGCGCTGTTCCGGCTCGCCGTTATCGTGCGCCTGCATCAGGGCCTGAGACAGGGCGTCGCGTGCGGCGCCGGACACGACATGCACCTTCCAGGGCTGGATGTTGCTGCCGCTGGGCGCGCGGGCCGCAGCATGCAATATGGCGCGGATGTCGTCGCGGGAAACCGGGTCGGGCAAAAAGCCACGCACGCTTTTGCGGGTCAGGATCGCCTGCAATGTTTCATTTTCGAACTGGGTGTCTCGGCTATTCATGGGAATCCGTCTGGTCCTCGGGTATCTACGTCAGTTGAAATACGCAGCCATCATCACAGAAGACGGCAACTTCACTTTACCATTTTTTCAGTGCATGCAAGACCACCGGGCAGTGTTCTCGGTCGCAGCAATATGCGTTCGATCGTCTTGTTCCTTGGCGACGCGGTATTTGAAAATGACCATAAATTCTAATGCGAATCGCGTCTTTTCTTATCGCAAAAAAAACGTTCCCTATTCAAAGGGCTCTGCGTAGACTTTGTTGCAAGGTGACCGTCGTGGCAAAACGGTTATCACATTTGAAATATAACCGACCAGCAGCAATCAATCACCATAAGGACATTGCCCTATGAGTACGACAGCATTGAAGGTCCGGGAACTTCCCGTCAATCAGCAGATTCAGGTTCTGCCCCAATCCGGATATACCGGCGCACTGATTACCGGTGTCAACCTGACCAGACCGCTTTCCCGCGAGCAGATTGCCGCCATACGCGGGGCGTTGAACAAATGGGGAGTGGTGTATTTCCGCGATCAGCATTTGAATCACGCCCAGCATATTGCTTTCGGCCGGCAGTTTGGCGACGTGACGCCAGGACATCCTTACGAAGGGGATCTGGCGCCTAGCGGTTTCCCGGAGATTCACACCGTGTCGCCGCAGGCCTACAAAGACCGCTACGGCGACCGATATCGCCGGCAGGAGGGCAGCAACGGCCCTGGCTGGCACGCGGATGTGACGCCACTGATCAATCCACCCGCCTATTCGATCCTGCGTGCGGAAGTGGTGCCTGAATTCAGCGGCGATACGCATTTTACCAATGTGGCTGTGGCCTATCGCGGGCTGTCCAGGCCGGTGCGGGATCTGATCGACACGCTGCGTGCCGAGCATCGTTTTGGCGCCAGCCAGAACGCCGAGCGCAGCAACGAGAAAATCGGCGAATGGGTACGCAATAAACCCCTGGCGTCGGTGCACCCGGTGGTGCGCATTCACCCGGACACCGGCGAGAAAGTGATTTACGTCAATCCGTCTTTCACGCGACAAATAGAAGGCGTCTCTGCGCGGGAAAGCCGTCATATCCTTGATCTGCTGTTCGAACACATTGCCAATCCCGTCTACACCGACCGGTTCCGCTGGGAGCCCGGGTCCATCGCATTCTGGGACAACCGCGCGGTACTGCATCTGGCGCCGCGTGATTTCGAACATATGGATGTGGCGCGCATATTGCACCGTATTACTCTGGTGGGCGACGTGCCGGTAGGACCGACAGGCGAGCGTTCAACCTCTATCGAGGGCGAGCCGTTTCTGGCGGCATGAATCCGGACGTCGGTCAGTAAACAGACCGGCATCCGGCTATTAATCTGAAAGTGGACATAAACACGATGGTTTCTCCTTCTTCCGGCATTGTTTCATCGGTGGCCGACTACCCGGCTCAATTGCTGGCGCGGCAACAGCCCGCGAGCATATACGACAAGCGCGCCACTGAACCGGCTGCTCTGGTCGATCCCACAGCCATTGCGCAGACTCGCCAGCCGCCAGGCCGTATTCCCCGCTCGGTGCAACGCTTGCTGGGGCCGCTGTTGCTGCTGGGCTTGTGGCAATTGCTCAGTTCTGCTCAGATTTTCGATGCACGCACCACCCCCGCGCCATACAGCGTTATCAGCACGGCATACGCGCTGATTGCGTCGGGCGAATTACAAACGCACTTATGGTCGTCGCTGCAACGCGTGCTTGCCGGTCTGGCGCTGGGTCTTGCCGTCGGACTGGTCGGTGCTGTTGCAAGCGGGCTGTCGCGAGCCGGTGAAAATATCGTGGATGCCAATATGGAAATTCTGCGGGCGGTACCCAATTTCGCATTGTTGCCGGTACTGATTGCGTGGTTTGGGATTGGCGAAGATTCCAAAATTATTCTTATTTCGCTGGGCGTGCTGGTGGCCATTTATATCAATACCTACAGTGCAATTCGTAATGTCGATGCGTCGCTGATAGAAGCGGCCACGACGCTCGGCGTGCGTCGCCGCGAAATGATAACAACTGTAATTTTGCCAGGCGCGCTGCCGGGATTTCTGGTGGGTCTGCGCATTGCCCTGACCAGTGCCTGGCTGGCGTTGATCTTTGCCGAGACCATTAACGCTCCGCTGGGACTGGGCCGGATGATGTCCGACGCGCGCGAGTATTTCAGGGTCGATATCATTTTTGTGCTGCTGGCCGTATACGCGATTCTGGGTTTGCTCTCGCTTAGCCTGGTCCGTTATCTGGAGTCACGGTTGCTGCAATGGCGGAGGGTATTTGATGGCCGGTAATTCTGCTGCTGTCCGGGTTCAATCGCTGGACAAGCTATTCGGTTCTCGCAAGGTCCTTGACGGGTTGTCGCTAACGGTCGCAAAGGGCGAGTTTGTGGCGCTGCTGGGACGCAGCGGCTCGGGCAAAAGTACTTTTTTACGCGTGCTGGGGGCGTTGGATGCCGACGTGACCGGCCAGGTGGGGGTGCCGGCCAGGCGCGCCATTGTGTTTCAGGAGCCCAGGCTGTTGCCGTGGCAGCGCGTCTTGCGAAATATCACCGTCGGGTTGCCCCAGGATCGATCCACACGCCAGCGTGCTGTGCAGGCGCTGGACGAGGTGGGGCTGGCGCGCCATGCGCAGGCCTGGCCGCGCACGCTGTCCGGTGGCGAGGCGCAGCGCGCCGCACTGGCCCGGGCACTGGTGCGCGAACCGCAATTGCTCCTGCTGGATGAGCCCTTCGGTGCGCTTGATGCATTGACGCGATTGCGCATGCATGTGCTATTGCGCAAACTGTATGAGCGACACCGTCCGGCCGTGCTGTTGGTGACGCATGATGTGGATGAAGCCATGTTGCTGGCCGATCGCGTACTGGTGCTGACAGACGGAAGTATTTCATTTGACGAGGCTGTGGCCATTGATGATCCGGTGCGACGCAATAGCCCGCGCTTTGCGCAGTTGCGGGCAGCGTTGCTGCAGGAGCTGGGCGTTGCGCAAGCCTGAACAGCATTTTTTTTATTGATCCACTGAAAACAGAGAGGTCGCCATGCAGTTGTTTTTTTCCGGCCATGTCAGCCGGCTTTATTCCAGGCTTTCGGGCTGGGCAGTCTGCCGTGCCGGCATCCGTAGCTTGCTGTTCTTGTGCCTGCCGGCCATGACGGCCGCGGCGACAGGGGACCAGGCCGTTTT
>DATGQC010000084.1:0-3547 GCA_035304425.1 Advenella sp. | reverse complement strand
CGCCGCGATGTACGTCAGCTTTTTAAAGAACCACATGGATAAACCGCAAGTCAATATTTGGACAGATGGCGCATGCAAAGGCAATCCCGGCCCCGGCGGCTGGGGCGTGCTGTTGCGCCAGGGCACGCATGAAAAGACCCTTTTTGGCGGCGAGGCGCAAACCACCAATAATCGCATGGAAATGATGGCTGTCGTCGAAGCCTTACGCGCGCTCAAACGCAGTTGCAACGTCACCTTGCATGTCGACTCGCAATATGTGCAAAAGGGAATCTGTGAATGGATGGCCGGCTGGCAGGCGCGTAACTGGAAGACAGCCGATAAAAAACCGGTCAAAAACGTCGATCTGTGGCTGTTGCTCAATGAACAGATTGCCAGGCATGATGTCACCTGGAAGTGGGTCAAGGGCCATGCCGGCGACCCTGGCAACGAACGGGCGGATGCGCTGGCCAACCAGGGGGTGGACCTGGTCAGGAAACAGAAGCAATCAGTACAGGCTTAACCCTCCTGGTCTGACCACACCGCAAGCTCATGACCGTCCGGATCCGCAAAGTGAAATCGCCGGCCACCGGGAAAAGCGAACACAGGCTTGACAATCCGGCCGCCCGCGCGCTCAATGCGCTCTTGCATATGGGCCAGATTGTCGGCATACAGAATGACCAGCGGGCCACCCGCACCGGCCGGCTCGCCCTGCGCAAACCCGCCGGTAAAACGACCATCGGAAAACTCGCAGTAGTCTGGCCCGTAGTCCTTGAATGACCATCCAAACGCAGCGGCATAGAAGTTGCAAGTACGGGCAAGGTTGCTGACGGTAAATTCGATATAGTCAAGCTTGCCGTTCTTGTCAGGCGGGTTCTCATTCTTGTCAGGCGGGTTCATATCATACGCTTCCAATTGACCAGGCGCAGCCGATCCGGCGCCCTGTGGGGGCGACCACTACGCTGCGGGTTATAGCGATCGCGGAATTGAACTTAGTCGCAGCCCATGCGACGCGCTCTTTCCCGATGCGCATCGGCACGCTGGTCCGCCCTGTTGCGGGACAGGAAATCGTCGCCGGCGCCCGGCGCCGGTGCCATCATGACGCGTGAATTGATGCGTCCGCATTCCGCATTTTTTGAATGATCGGCGCCGGTTGAACATGCTGCGATGAGCCCCAGCGCCATGATAGAGATCACACGCCCTGCCGTATTTTTAAACATAGCTATCCTGTTTTTCAGCCGAACGTGCAAAGCTTTCTGACGCTTTGTGTTCGTAATTGCTGCAGGCGGAACTGCGCTGCAGAGATGGCGGCCTGCTTCTGGTTTTCGTCCGGTCCGAACAACGCATCGTTGCCGCGCAATTGATCGACCTGCAGGTGAAGCTTATCGCTTTCGCGGCCGATCTGCCGGCAGCTCATCGATTGCAATTGTGATTCAGTGAGCGGAGCGACAACCGGCGGAGCGGCGCACGCCGCCAGCAGCGAGCATGTGCCGGCAAGCAACAACAGGGGTTTTCTCATAATGCAAGATCCAGACAGATTGCCCGGTAGCACTGCATGACCAATCAAAAACGGACACACAGGCGCCGGGCAGGATTAAGTATCTGGTATTTTATAGGCTCCCTGCCGCTGTGTCACATACCGGCAGCGATTGCGGACAGAAAACCGACGACAGCGCAATCGCGCTGTGCCGGCATCCCGGGATGTCACGCCGCGACAGGCAACGCAATGACAGCGCACGAGCATGTGGCGCGGCGCCGCGCCGCACCCGCATGCCAGGCGGCCCTACAGGTTCACGACCGGAACGAATCCGCCGTAGATCAAGCGTTTTCCGTCGAAGGGCATGGGATTCGCGTCAGGCTGCATCCGTGGGTCTTCCATCATTTTCTTCATCCCTTCATCATGTACTTCCTTGGAAGGCCACGTAATCCAGGCAAACACCACTGTTTCATCCGGCTTGCACTGCACTGCCATGGGAAAAGAGGTGAGTTTGCCGTCAGGCACCTCGTCGCCCCAGCACTCAACCACACTCAATGCACCCAATTCCCTGAAAATCTCCGCAGCCTCAGAGGCATGTTTAATGTACGCTTCGCGGTTGGCAGTCGGCACCGCAGCAACAAAACCATCGACATATTTCATGTGTATCTCCGTTAGTTGTGAGCGACAGACGCTGTCGTCTACAGCCATAGTATGCGCATAAAGCGCCGGCCCGAAAATAGGCTGATACGACAACTTCAGGGGAGGAATACGACAAGTTGTCCGTGCCGGCGTGCAATAGCGATGCCGGGCCGGCCACATTGGCGCTGTGGCCAGGCAAAGCACGGCCTGGGGCAAAAGCGCCTCGTTTCCGTATTTATGCCTGTCACTTGTCTGCGCAATCAGACGACCCGTTATCTGGTTACCCGCGCGATACAAGTGCTGCAAAATGTAAAAGCGGAGCCATTCATCAGAATGTCATAACCATGAAGTATTTGACCCCGACAATTGCATATTATTCATTTGACCGGAGAGCAGTCATGCTCGCTACACAAAAGCGGACACTCAACTATGATCCCGTACAGCTTGTCGGCACGGTTCAATTGGTCAATGGCGCCCTCTTTACCGTTAACTGTGACGGGGTTGACTGGGTCTGCCAGCAGGCCCTCAGTTGCCTGATCGAACCGCAAGTTGGCGACCAGGTCATCATCAGCGGCCCCGATCACGATCGTGTTTATTTAATTGCAGTCGTTTCGCGCAGCAGCGAGGCGCCGGTTGCGTTGCGCGTGCACGGCGACCTGGCGATTCAAAGCATCAATGGCAGTGTCTCAATGCATTCTGCAACCCAAACCCATCTGGGCAGCGCTGACACGCTCGTGATCTCGGCCAGACACTACGAGCAGAACAATGAGAGCGCCAGCATCACCGTCGGCCAGATGAGCTATGCAGGCCAGGAGGTGGAGGTCGCCGCTGGTAAAACCACCTTCTTTTCAACTGTGATAGGCGTGATGGCGGACCGCATCAACAGTATTGCGCGCTTGTGTTTTCGCCATGTCAGGGAAGTGGATCATGTCCGCGCGCAAACCATTGACTATGAAGCCGAAAAGCTGACCCGCGTGCACGGCGGGTATACCACGCTGACCGCCCAGGACGTGATGAAAATCAATGGTGATCAGATCCATATGAGCTGACAGGCAAGATGGCTGAACGCACTGGCAAGCGCTTGGCTCAGAGATAAATGAAAACTGTAAAACCCCTGCGCGTGGGCGTTCTCACGCGACCCTATGGATACCAACAACAGAACCGTCTGGGTGTGCTGGTCTACACGCTTGTCGACTTTACCGGCGCCGCTCCCAAACTCGTGCCGGAAGCGGAGCTCACTACCCGGCTTATTCATCAAATGGATTGCGAGGGCATTCTTGATCTGATCCTGCCAAAAGCATATCCGGAATTCCTCGTCAGCGGCAGCGCCTATACCAACCATCAGACAGATCGCACGCGCTGCGCCATCAGGATTCAGGTGGCTAATCTGGACAAAAGCCTGATCGTGTCTGGCGACCGATACTGGGTCGATAACCGGATCACGCCGCCACAACC
>DATGQC010000083.1:0-7773 GCA_035304425.1 Advenella sp. | reverse complement strand
CTACCTTGTTTTGTATATGCGCATTGCTCAGGTAGGGGGCAATGGCGCCATTTTTGATGAAACGCCAAAAATCATCGGCATGCAGGTGGACTTTTGCTGATCCGGGTTGTTCAGCCACGGCCAGTGCGGTGGTGGTTTTTCCTGAGCCAGGCGGGCCTGTGAGAATGAGGATTTCGCCAGCGTGTTCCATAACCACTCCGTTACAGGGTCGGTCTTGCTTATTTCCAGCGTTCAATATTTCTGCGGCGCGGTTGATTCGGCCAAAATGCGCAAGTAAAGTTCGTGCCGCCTGGCGCTGATAAAACCCTGCTCTTTGGCTTGCAGTACGCCGCAACCAGGTTCGTGCCGGTGCGTGCAATTGTAGAATCGGCAATTCTGGCTGTACGGGGCAAATTCTGGAAAACCCTGCTCAACTTCCGTCTGACCCAGGTGTTTCAGGCCAAAGGCCTGAAAACCGGGTGAATCAATCAAGTCGCCCTCCGCGTCGGGCAGATGGTACAGGCGTGATGAGGTTGTGGTGTGTTTACCAGTGCCCAGAGCAATGGAGTGTTCCTGGGTGTCGGCCCGTGCTTCGGGAACCAGAATATTGAGAATACTGGATTTTCCCATACCACTCTGGCCAAGCAGCAGGCTGGTCTTGTCTGCCAATATCGGCAAAAGGCTGTCGCGCAGGGCCTGTGGCTGCAGGGTGCTGGTTTCAATAATGTCCACGCCTAACGCACTTATATCCGAGAGCAGGGCGCGAGCCCTCGGCAGACTCCCGGTCAGATCGCATTTGTTTAAAATGATCACAGGCGTGATATCGGCGCTGAATGCGCCGGCAAGTGCGCGCCCGGTCAGATCCTCGGAAAACAGAGGCTCCACCGCGACCACGATCAGCAACTGATCGACATTGGCGGCAAATTGCTTGGCCCGCATTTCATCCGAACGGTACAGTAAATTGCGCCGCTCGTGTACCCGCTCGACCCGCCCCTCGTCTTGCCCTTGGAGTTCGATGTCTACATAGTCGCCGACACAAATACCGGCTTTCTTGCCGCGCGTATAGCATTGACGCAACTGCCCGTTGTCCAGCTCCACCTGATAGTGGCGGCCGTGAGCAGCAATGACGCGCCCGGCCATCATCCGTTTGTTGCCTGCAACTCTTGAAGGCGGCGAATCCGCAAGGAGGCCGGCGGGTGGCTATCGTAAAACGCCGAATGTACCGGGTCTGGTGTCAGGGTCGACGCATTGTCATTGTAAAGCTTGACCAATGCAGAGATGAGCGCCTCGGAGCTGGCCTGTGTGTGCGCGTAATGATCGGCTTCGAACTCGTCCTTGCGGGAAAAGAAGCTGAATATTGGTGCAAAGAAGAACGTGAAGACAGGCATTGCCATAAAGAACAGCAGCAGCGCCATGGCATCGTTGGAGCCATTGATGACAGGCGATACGCCCAGCCCCTGGTAAAACCAGATCTGGTTTTTCAGAAAACCGAGTACGGCAAAAAACACCAGCGCCAGCAAAAAGCTGAAAATCATGCGTTTTTGCACATGTTTATGGCTGAAATGCCCAAGTTCATGGGCCAGCACGGCTTCGATTTCGTCTGGATTCAGTTTGCCCAGCAGGGTGTCGAAAAAAACGATTCGGCGTGACTTGCCAAACCCGGTGAAATAGGCATTGCCATGGGCTGAGCGTTTGGAGCCGTCCATGACGAACAGGCCCTTGAGGGCAAAGTGGCAGCGTTGTGCCAGATTGTTGATGCGATCAGCCAGTTCTGGATTATCCAGCGGCGTGAATTTATTGAAAAGCGGGGCAATCCAGGTTGGAAATACGAACAGAATGAACGCGTTGAACGCGACCCAGACCATCCATGCCCATAGCCACCACAGGGGGCCGGAGGCCGCCATCAGCCAGAGCGTGACCGCTGCCAGCGGCAGCCCCAGCACGACACTGACCAGCATGCCCTTGAGTGTGTCGCTTATAAAAAGGCCCAGTGTCATGCGGTTGAAACCGAATTTTTGTTCCAGCCTGAATTGCTTCCACAAGCTAAAAGGCAGCTGCAGCGCACCGGAAATCAACAGAACCGAACCGAGCAGCAGAATCTGGCGCCAGAAATCGTTGGGAATAACGCTGATCAGCAATTCATTGATCAGCTGCAGGCCGCCAAGCAGGGTAAAGGCAATGAGCACCATGGCATCGAAGACCCGCCGGGTCACGGACAGCTTCATGCGCTCGACGGTGTAGTCGGCGGCGCGCTGGTGACTTTGCAGCCCGATTTTTTCGGCAAATTCGTCCGGCACCCTGGCGCGATGGCGCATAACGTGGCGCGCCTGACGGCTTGCCAGCCACAAATGGGTGATCGTCTCTAGAAGAAGGAAAAGGACAAATAAAAGCGTAAACGGGGTTGGGGACATTTCTGTTGTGTGCTCTGTGCGAAAATAATGTTTCTGAACAATAAGGATCGAAAATGGCGGTAAATGATCTGCGACTGGTATGGCTGGACATGGAAATGAGCGGCCTGGATCCCGAAAAAGAACGTATTCTGGAGGTGGCTGTTGTCGTCACCGAACCCGATCTCACGCTGGTGGCGGAAGGCCCGGTTCTGGTTATTCACCAGTCCGATGAGGTTCTGGCGGGCATGGACAAATGGAATACATCTACCCATGGCCGCAGTGGCCTGACCGAAAAAGTGCGTTCCTCTATTCTTACCGAAGAACAGGCCGAAGACATCCTGCTCGACTTCCTTGCGCCGTTGGTACCCAAGGGCGCCTCGCCGCTTTGCGGCAATACGATCAGTCAGGACCGACGTTTCATGTACAAGTACATGCCGCGTTTCGAAAGCTACTTCCATTACCGCAACCTGGATGTGAGCACGCTCAAGGAACTGTCCCGTCGCTGGAAACCGGAGGTCTACAAAGGATTCGACAAGAAGAGCCGGCACGAGGCGCTGGCCGATATTTACGAATCCATTGACGAACTCAAGTACTACCGAGAACATTTTATCAAGCTTTAGCACTTCACGGTGAAATGCCCATGGCTAACGAAGTCACACTGCCTGCTGCGATTGCCGGTATCGGTACGGACCTGATCCATATCCATCGAATCGACCAGGCGTACGAGCGATTTGGCGATCGTTTTGTCGCCCGGATTCTGGGCCCGCAGGAGCGGGAGAAATTCCTGCGCCGACAGGCGCGCGACCCCCAGCGCGGGATTCGTTTTCTGGCAACCCGCTTTGCCGCCAAAGAGGCTTTTTCCAAGGCAATCGGGTTGGGTATGCGCGCGCCCATGACGTGGTCCCGCATGCAAACGCTCAATGCGCCCAGCGGGCAGCCGCTGGTGGTGCTGGCCGCTCCCTTGAAAGACTGGTACGAGTCGCGCTTCGGGCCGGCGCATATTTCCCTGACTGATGAGTCCGATCTGGCCATGGCCTTTGCCATGGTAGAACGTAAACCGGTTTAACCGAGCTGTTGCTTATCCCAAAAGGAGTCCAGATGTCTGCTTCCCAACCCCGTTCAGCCCGTCATTCGGCCGCATCTTCCGTTACTGCAGGTGCTGGCCGGCAAATGCCAGGTCCGGTGATGCTCGATGTTGCCGGTCATCGACTGACCTCTCAGGAGCGTGATCGCCTGGCGCATCCGTTGACCGGCGCGGTTATCCTGTTTGCCCGCAATTACGACAATCCGCAGCAACTGGCCGAGCTGACCGCGCAAATTCACGAAGCCCGCGATGAACCACTGCTGATTGCCGTCGATCATGAGGGTGGGCGGGTGCAGCGGTTTCGCGACAACGGTTTTACTCATTTGCCGTCGATGCAGGATCTGGGTCGCTATTGGGAGCGTGACCCGCTGCAGGCCATGCGTGCCGCGACCGAAATCGGTTATGTCCTGGCCGCCGAATTGCGCGCCTGCGGTGTCGATTTCAGCTTTACGCCGGTTCTGGATCTGGACTATGGCGTTAGCAAGGTTGTTGGCAGTCGTGCCTTTCATCGCGACCCACGGGTAGTCGCGATGCTGGCGCGAGCCCTGATCCAGGGCTTGAGTCTGGCCGGCATGCGTTCCTGCGGCAAGCATTTTCCCGGCCATGGTTTTGTCGATGCCGACTCGCACGTGGCCATTCCGGTCGATGAACGGACTCTGGAGCAGATCATGGCAGACGATGCCATGCCTTATGATTGGTTGGGGGCGCCGGTGCTGTCGGCCGTGATGCCCGCACATGTCATCTATCCCCAGGTGGATGCTTCACCTGCGGGGTTTTCCAAGATATGGGTGCAACAGATCCTGCGTCAGCGACTGAAATATGATGGCGTGGTTTTTTCGGATGATCTGACCATGGAAGGGGCGTCGGTGGCCGGCGACATAACGGCCCGCGCGCAAGCGGCGCTGGCTGCCGGATGTGATATGGTATTGGTATGCAACCGTCCCGATTTGGCTGATATTTTGCTCGATTCACTGAAAGTAGCGCCGTCGGCCACATCGGTTTCCCGAATCCGTTCCCTGAAGCCGGCTGTTCCGTTCATGGACTGGAATACTTTGCAATCAGACTCGCGATATCAGTATGCCAGAGACTTTCGATCTCAAATCCTTTCTGAGTGACCTGCCGCATCTGCCTGGCGTATACCGTCATCTGGATGCGGAAGGCACGGTATTATATGTTGGCAAGGCCAGGGATCTGAAAAAGCGTGTTTCGTCTTACTTTCAGAAAACCCCGGACAGTCCGCGTATTGCACTGATGGTGGCACGGGTCTGGCGCGTGGAAGTCACGGTGACGCGTTCCGAGGCCGAGGCGCTGATCCTGGAAAACAACCTGATCAAAAGCCTGCGGCCGCGTTACAACATCCTGTTTCGTGACGATAAATCATACCCGTACCTGATGATCAGTGCGCATGACTATCCGCGGATTGCATACTATCGTGGCATTACCAGCCGCAAGGGACGGTTTTTCGGGCCGTATCCGAATTCCTGGGCTGTACGAGAAACCATACAGATCCTGCAGAAGGTGTTTCGTCTGCGCACCTGCGAGGACACTGTATTTGCCAATCGCTCCCGCCCCTGTCTGCAGTATCAGATCGGGCGCTGTACGGCGCCATGCGTCAACTTCATCAATGAAGAGGATTATCAGCGCGATGTCCGGCAGGCCGTGCGTTTTCTGGATGGCGAGGCCGACGACGTGGTCAATGATCTGCAGGCGCGCATGCAGCAGGCCTCTGACCAGCTGCGTTTCGAGCAGGCCGCGGCGCTGCGGGACCAGATGCATGCGCTGGCAACCGTGCTGCATCAGCAGTCGATGGAAGAGGTGGACAAGACCGATGTCGATATCATTGCCGTCGCACAGGCGGCAGACAAGGCATGCGTCAACCTGGCCATGGTGCGCGGTGGCCGGCATCTTGGCGATCGCTCGTTTTTCCCGACGCAGGCTGATGGCGAAAGTCGTTCTGATGTGATGACGGCCTTTATTGCACAACATTATCTGGAAAATCCATTGCCGCCGGTGTTGGTCTGCTCCGAGGCGCTGGCAGATGAAAATCTGCTGGCGCTGCTCAATGAGCAGCAGCCATCGCGAATTAAAACCCGTTTGCAGACGCGCCCTCAGGGAGTACGCCGAACCTGGCTGGATCAGGCCTTGCGCAACGCCGAGTTTTCCCTGGCGCGCACGCTGTCCGAATCGGCCTCGCGCGCCGCGCGCACGCGCGCGTTAGCCGAGCTGCTGCAACTGGATACCGATGATGAATCGCTCGATGCGTTGCGCATCGAATGCTTTGACATCAGTCACACCGCAGGCGAGGCGACCCAGGCATCCTGTGTGGTATATCACCATCATGATATGCAGCCGTCGCTGTATCGCCGTTATAACATCGCCGGCATCACCGAGGGAGATGATTACGCGGCAATGCGCCAGGTGCTGATTCGCCGCTTCTCCAAGGTGGCTGATGGCGAGGCGCCGCTGCCGGAAGTGGTGCTGATTGACGGCGGCAAGGGGCAGGTCGAAATCGCCCGCCAGGTGTTTGTGGAGTTTGGCCTGGATACCCGTGTGATCGTTGGCGTGGCCAAGGGAGAAGGGCGCAAAGTCGGCCTGGAGACTCTGGTGTTTACCGACGAACGGCAACCGGTGGCGCTTGGGCTGGGGTCGGCGGCGTTGATGCTGGTGGCTCAGGTGCGCGATGAGGCCCACCGCTTTGCCATCACCGGCATGCGGGCCCGTCGCGCCAAGGCCAGGAACGTATCGCGGCTGGAAGAAATCGAAGGCGTTGGCGCCAAGCGCAGACAGAAGCTGCTGGCGCGTTTCGGCGGATTTTCCGGCGTGGCGGCGGCCAGCATTGATGATTTGCGTTCGGTAGAAGGTATTTCCAGGGAACTTGCCGAACGCATCTATGAATCTTTACGTTAGTGGTAGGATTACACATAATGCCTCCGCCGTATTTTGTGTATTAAAGCCCTATGCCATTGAACATACCTATTATCCTGACCTGGATGCGGATCGCCATGATTCCGCTGGTCATTGCGCTTTATTATTTGCCACTGCACTGGATTAATGTTCCGTTGCGTGACACCATCGGGGCGCTGGCCTTTATTTTTGCGGCGCTCACGGACTGGTTCGATGGCTGGCTGGCGCGGCGCTGGAATCAGACTTCATCATTTGGCGCGTTTCTGGATCCGGTCGCAGACAAGCTGATGGTGTGTGCGGCCTTGCTGATCCTGCTTGATTTGAGCAGACTTGATTCCTTTATTGCACTTATTATTATCGGGCGTGAGATAACCATTTCGGCGCTGCGTGAATGGATGGCAACCATAGGCGCGCGCGATAGCGTCGCCGTGCATTGGTTGGGTAAATTCAAAACAGCAGCACAAATGACAGCGATTCCGTGCCTGTTGTTTTATCAGGAATGGCATTCCATTCCGTTTGCGCCCATCGGCACGGTACTGGTTTACATCGCCGCGATTCTGACGATCTGGTCCATGTTCTATTACATGAAAAAAGCCTGGCCCATCATCAAGCAGCAGCAAAACTAACTTATTTTTCGGCACATTAATTCGGCCATCACAGGTGTCATATGACTTCGCAGGTTCTGACTTCTTCGATCAGGGCCCCCAATGCAAACGGGGATCCACGAGACTGGAAGGTGATCGCGCTGATTGGGTTGCTGCACGGCGGCTCGCATTTTTATCAATTGGTGCTGCCTTCACTGTACCTGGCGCTAAACCAGAATTTTGGCTACAGTTTTGCAGAGCTGGGGTTTCTTGCCACGGTGTTTTTCGTGGTTTCGGGCGTTGGCCAGGCGTCGTCCGGCTTTGTCGTGGATCATCTGGGCGCGCGCCCCGTATTGCGTTTCGGCTTGGCCTGCATGGTCGTCTCAGCGTTGCTGATCGCGGTTGCTGACGCCTATTGGATTTTTATCATTGCCGCCTTTATCGGCGGCGCCGGCAATTCGGTCTTTCATCCGGTGGATTTTTCCATTATCAACCAGAATGTGAGTCAGCGACGTCTGGGCCATGCTTTCAGTATTCATGGCGTATCGGGCAATCTGGGCTGGGCGCTGGCGCCAATTTTCATCACCTTTTTTATTGTCCAGACCGGTTCATGGCGTTTTGCAGCGGCCGCGGCTGCTGGCGTGCTGTTCGCCCTGTTTCTGGCAACCTTTCTCGGGGCGTCGCTGCTGGCTACGCCGGCCACGCAGACCGATACGCAGGCGGACAGGCAGACCGATACGCAGGCCCGGGACCGCAGCGGGACACCAGAACCCAGCTTTCTCGCCAAGCTGCGCATGCTATTGAAAAACCCGGCGCTGTGGGGTGCATTCCT
>DATGQC010000082.1:0-3086 GCA_035304425.1 Advenella sp. | reverse complement strand
CGGCCCAAGCGCACTACCGCGCGCGGCGAAAGACCTATTACTGCGCTCATGGAGCGCGGCATTCAGTACGTGGAGATCCGCTGCCTGGATATTGATCCTTTCAGCGCTGTCGGTATTTCAAATGCAACCTGTCATTTCATGGATGCGTTCCTGCTGTTCTGTGCCGTGCATGACAGCCGGCTTTGCCCTTATGACGGTTTCTGTGAGGAAAGCCAGGCCAATTTCACCGACGTGGTCAACCGCGGCCGTGACCCCGCATTGCGCCTGACCAGCAACGGAGAAGACATTTCCATCCCCGTCTGGGGCAATCAATTGCTCGATCAGAGTGCGCTATACGCCAAGGAACTGGATATCGCTTTCAGCACCACGCAATACAGCGCGGCGATCCAGGAGCAGCGCCACAAACTGGATGACGTTTCTGCCACGCCCTCAGCCCGTATCCTGCAGGAGCTGCGCGACAGCGGCTTAAGCTTTGCCGACTATACTCAGTTGCAAAGCCAGCGTCTGACCGACGAGCTGCGCTTTGGCGAGCTGTCTGCCGACACCGAGCAGAAAATGCGCGCCAGCGTGAAAAAATCGCTTGAGGACCAGGCAGAAATAGAAGCGTCCGACAACGAAAGCTTTGACGAATATGTCGAGCGTTATATGGCGGCCCTGAAACGGCCGGAATAAACGGAGATTTTCATGTTTCTGAAGAATGCATGGTATGTCGCGGCATGGAGCCACGACATTGTCCATGAGCTTTATCCATTGCAATTGCTCAATGAATATCTGGTGTTCTATCGCCAGCAGGACGGTCGGGTCGTCGCGCTTGAAGACGCCTGCCCGCACCGCAAACTGCCCTTGTCTATGGGTCGGCTTATAGACGACGCAGTGGAGTGCGGCTATCATGGGCTGACTTTCAATGGCCAGGGCGCCTGTATTTTCGCGCCTGGCGCAAAAATTCCCCGGGCGGCCACCGTCAGACACTTTGCCACAACCGAAAAATACGGCCTGGTCTGGGTCTGGATGGGCGACGCAGAGAAGGCCGATGCTTCCCTCATTCCGCATATTGAAGAGTATGGCCATGCGGATTGGGGGATCAATCAGGGCGATGCAATGATCGTCGAATGCAATTATCTGTACATGACTGATAATCTGCTGGATCCTTCGCATGTGGCCTGGGTGCACCGCAGTTCGTTCGGCAACAGCGCCTGTGAAAACGAGCCCCTGACAACGACGGTAACCGATAACGGCGTTATCGTTTCGCGCTGGATGTACGACACCGAAGTGGCCCCCTTCTATGCGAAGTTCGTCAAGTTCACCGGCAACTGCGACCGCAAGCAGCATTACGAAGTACGCTATCCGTCGCATGCCATCATCAAAGCCATCTTTACGCCTGCCGGTACCGGCAGCGACGACGCGACGCGGCATCCCGACGTATTTCTGATGGACTCCTATAATTTCCTGACGCCGGTCGACGAAAAAACCACGCGCTATTTCTGGTTCCAGCTCAGAAATTTCAGTCCCGATGATGCCGACGTGTCCCGCCAGTTTGCCGAAGGCGTGCGCAAAGCATTTGAAGAAGACCGGCTCATCCTGGGCGCAGTACAAAAAGGCATGGACAATCGTCGCAGCCCGTTCATCAATCTGAAACTGGACGGCGGCCCGATCAAGTTCCGCAAGGGACTGGATCGGCTGATCAGCCACGAACAGGCGGCGGCTGAAGAGACGGCCCGAGCCAGACCGGCAGTCATTCCCATTCAGGAAACCGCCATTGCCCAGCCTGATTGACCGGTCCGCTTACCCGCCTGGTCAACCAGACAGGTTTACGCGTTGCTGACAGCGTGACAGGATAGGGATAAGCAGTCCCGATGCGCCTCGCTAACGCGAGGCGATTCTGGTTGGGCTGGCGCGGCAGGCATCGCTCACCGCCAGGTGTCGTCCCCCTATCAGCGCCCACGGTCAATCGACAGTGACCATGGCGCAACGTCGTGCGTGCGTCGTCGGTCACTGCCCCACCCGTCCGGGTTCACCGGAACGCCTTGACATGAACCCGGCGGATGCCGTCCGGCAACTCAGCGCTTATCCTTGTTCCCGATATGTTCCGGTTTACCCTTGCGCGGGGTAGACGCCAATTCTTCCAGTTCCTTTTCCGACATCGAGTCATACATGGATTTGGACGCGCCTTTCAAACTGCTCACCTTCGTTTCGCCACGCTTGGCAGCCAGGGCAGCGCCCGCAGCCTGTTGCTGGTCCTGAGATTTTGCAGGCATGAGTTTGCTCCTTATCGCACGCCGTTCGCCTCGTCACTCACTGAACGGGCCACAGCACCATGGCGATCGGCATGGTTTTGCCCGTGTCATTTGACCTTATCATTATTGTTCGGCCGGTGCACGGCTTTGCCTATGCCGTTTGGTTCAATTTGTTATCAAATGCGAGACGCACCGCGCTGCGGTTATGGCAAATATCATTAACGTTCAGGCAAAGCCCGGCAACGGCCGGCAATGTCATGCATTGTCGGATCGAGCAGACAAGCGGAGGTACGTGTCCCGTTTTTATCAGGCGCTACCGTTTGTGAGTCGCGCTACAGCCGGCAATCGCCCGCCGCGCTTTAAGAATCTTGCGGCTAACAATGCTGCCGCGCCAGAAGCCAGTTCAGGCGCCGGTTACCCAGGCCCCCTGCTACTTCAGATTTCCTGCCAGAAAGGTAGCCAGCCGCGCACTTTTGGGCTTGCTCAGAATCTCGCCGGGCGCGCCCTCTTCTTCGACCACACCCTGATGCAAAAACATCACATGGCTGGACACCTGGCGGGCAAACGCCATCTCGTGCGTCACGATAATCATGGTGCGCCCTTCTTCAGCCAGTTTCTGCATCACGCGCAGCACTTCACCGACCAGCTCCGGGTCCAAAGCCGACGTGGGTTCGTCAAACAGCATGACCTCGGGCTCCAGCGCCAGCGCCCGCGCGATCGCCACCCGTTGCTGCTGCCCGCCCGACAGATGCACCGGGTACTTTTTCAGTGTATCCAGGCTTAGTCCGACCTTCAGCAGATTGCTTTCCGCCCTGGCCAGCGCTTCCTGGCGCGGCAGGCCCAGAACATTGA
>DATGQC010000081.1:0-9980 GCA_035304425.1 Advenella sp. | reverse complement strand
ATCAACCATCCGGGATATCACGCGTGCAGTATCTTCTATCGGCTCAGCGCGGCCCAGTTGTGAATCGGTGGTGGTCAGGTGAATCACCGAACCGCCCATTTGGTACATGCCCGCCTCAAACGATACACGGGTTCGGGTGCTGGCTTTCTCAAAAACCATTGCCAGCGTGCGGTCATGCAACGGCATATGCGGCTCATATCGCTTGAATTTGCTTTTGATGATCAGCGCGCGATTGAGCACGTAGAGGAGTTCGTCAGAAGTAAAGTCTTTGATCTGCAGGAAATGCCGCATCGGGCCGGTCGATTGCAAGGTTGTCATGGCAGGATGATTCAGTCGCTAACGTAAACAAATAAACAGGTATCGGCGCTAAACAGAAAAACAGCACCACACCGGAAAAAAAGAAAAGCAAAATACCGCTCCTGGCCCCTTCCATTGGGGGGGCGCCAGGCGCTTGTCTTGAGAGGGAATGGGCGTATTCCGGCACCGGGATATATCTGTTGTTTCTTTCATATAACCCGGCAAATTGCCGGTGCCGCCAGACGCTATCATATACAATTCTGTCTTTAGTATATCTTTGTTCTCTGACGGTTTTTATCGCAAGAGACTTTTTCTTGAAGATAATTGTGGTGCAACAGTTAATCATCCACGGGGTTACCGAAGAAGGCCAGCGCTTTCGCCCGAGCGACTGGGCGGAACGGCTTGCCGGCGTGATGTCGCACTTTCGTCCCGGCGGCAGCGTTGGCCCGGGCAATCACATCACCTATTCGCCTTATGTCGTGCCCAATATCATCGATGGCGTCAAATGTGTGATTGTGGACTTTCGCCTGCGCGAACTGGAACCACTGGCCTGGAAGTTTGTCGCAGACTTTGCCAAAGATAATAAGCTCAAAACGTCCGAGCGGACTCGCTGATTTTCCTGCCGCTTCTCCTTTTATTTGGGTTGTTCTGCTCCTGTTCCCGCGACCAGCCCATTCTTGTCGGTAAAAATATAAATACATAATGCATGTGCATCGCTTGCGCGCGATCGGATGTGGCCGCGCCAGTGGCGTCGATCATGCGTCTGAAATATGACCAGGCGCAAAAGGCGATCACGCAGGCTGTCGGACAGGAAAACGCGGCTCAGTGGAATGCGGAACGGATGGCTTGAGAGGGGGCGGTATATATTGGAATATTGCGCGAGCGCTGACAAAGCATAAAGCGCGGCCCGAAGCCACGCTTTATGATTACCATTGACGCAAACCGTGAAGCTTGCCGGTATTTGGTGCGATGCGGCTGGTGCGCGCTATCGTTGTTCCTGCCCCGGCAAGGTACTGCCAGAAATGCAGATCAGGCGCTGATTGCGCGGATTGCAGCAGACAGGCGGCTTTTGTGACGAGCGGCTTTGTTTTTATGGATGATTTTCTTGTCGGCTACGCGATCAATAACGCTGGTTGCCTTGGCAAACACTTCGTTCGCGGCAGCCTGGTCGCCGGCAGCGATTGCCTGACGTACGCGTTTGACAGACGTACGCAGCAGTGAGCGCAGGCTGGAGTTGTGTTTGTTACGAGCAACGGATTGACGTGCACGTTTGCGTGCTTGTGCAGTATTGGCCATGGTAGTTCTTTAATTAAGTTAATTCAGCAAAGTCTGGTAGTTTAGCATATTCGTCGTGTTATGCAAGAAATCTGTGCAAAAACACCGGTTTACGCTGTATTTTTACAGATTTGTGCGCTCAGGACAACAACAATCCGGCGTTGATGGCCTCCTGGCCGATGTTTCATTGTCAGCACGAACCGGGCATTGTCAGCACGAACCAGGCATTGTCAGCGCCGCCGCGTGAAATCGCCCGGTCGAAATCCCGCCAGAAACAGCGCCGCAAAGTAGACCAGCCCGCAGGAAACCAGCAAAGTGATCAATGTGAGTAGGCGCGACAGGGTAAAGGTGACATGGGCTGGCAAAAACTGCGTCAGGATGCCGTTGATCCAGGCGTTGATGGTGCCCGGCGTCAGGGCGGTCCAGCTCATATAGTGCTGCAGAAACAGAATCCACAAGGCCAGAGCGGCCACGGCGGGCGCCAGTCTTGCGAAAAACGCCAGCCATCCCGCGCGAGGCTGATAAATGTTTTTGCGGCGCAGCCCCACCAGCAGACACAATGCATTCACCGTCGCACCCAGCCCGATGGACAGCGCCAGACCGGCGTGATGAATGAGCGGGACAAAAATCAGATTCATGATCTGCGTAAAAATTAGTACCCCGATAGCGATTTTCACCGGGGTGCGAATGTCCTGTTTCGCATAGAAACCAGGCGCCAGAATCTTGACGGCCAGAATGCCGATCAGCCCGACCGCATAGGCCATGACCGACAGGCGGGTCTGCTGTACGTCGGCGGCATTAAATGCCCCGTAATTGAACAAAGTGGCCACCAGGGCATCCGAGGCCAGCGCCAATCCCAGGGCGGCGGGCAAACCGAGCAGCAAGACCAGCTTCAGGCCCCAGTCGAGCAGCTGGCTATAGGCTTGCGTGTCTTGTTTGCTGTGTGCCGCCGACAGGCTGGGCAACAGCACTGTCCCCAGTGCGACGCCCAACAGGGCAGTGGGAAATTCCATCAGCCGGTCGGCGAATGACAGCCAGGTGACGCTGCCGGCCGGCAGCCAGGTCGCAATGTTGGTATTGATCAGAATAGAAATCTGGGCCACCGATACGCCCAGTGTTGCCGGTCCCATCTGACGAATGACCCTGCGCACCAGCGGATCGGCCCAGGCGTTGTTGGCATTCAATGAAAAGCGGGGCGTCAGTCCGAGTTTTGCCAGTGCCGCCCATTGCATGACCAATTGGGCCACGCCACCCAGCATGACGCCTACCGCCAGGGCGTAAACCGGCGTGGCAAACAGGTCGGTAAACAGCAGGCAGGCCAGAATCATGGACAGATTCAGCAGAATGGGCGTAAACGCCGGGACGGCAAACCGGCTCCAGGTATTGAGCACGGCAGAGGCAAAGGCGACCAGCGACATGCACAGGATATATGGGAACATCACCCGCGTCATCCACACGGCTGATTCAAACGCCGTATCAGTCGCTGCATGGGACATGCCGGTGGCCATTGCGGTCACAACCCATGGCGCGGCAACAATGCCCAGGGCTGTAATGAGCATGAGCGCATAAAGCAGGACGATAAATACGTGATCAAGCAGTACCCTGACCTTGTCCTGGTCGTGGCGGTTGCGCGCTTCGCCAAGAATCGGCACGAACGCCTGGGAGAAAGCGCCTTCTGCGAACAGGCGACGCAGCAGGTTGGGAATCCGAAAGGCAACCCAGAATGCGTCGGTCAGCGGGCTGGCGCCGAAAGTGCGGGCAACCAGAATATCGCGGGCCAGACCCGAAATGCGCGACAACAAGGTAAGGCCGCTGATGGTGGCGGCAGACCGTAAAAGGCTCATGGGTTTGTCAGAAAAAAACAAGGCACGTGAATATTACGCTTTTGGCGAACTCACGTGCCTGTGATCGGGATGACGGTAAAAATTATTTTGGCGCAAGCCGGATGGCGCCGTCAAGCCGGATGGTCTCGCCGTTGATCATTTCGTTGGTGATGATGCTATGGACCAGTTTGGCGTAATCCTGTGGTGTTCCCAGGCGCGACGGGAAGGGGATATTCGCCGCCAGCGAGTCCTGCACCTCCTGAGGCATGCCGAAAATCATGGGCGTGCCGAAAATGCCGGGGGCGATGGTGTTGCAGCGGATGCCGGAACGGGCCAGGTCGCGGGCGACGGGCAATGTCATGCCGACGACGCCGGCTTTTGAGGCTGAGTAGGCGGCCTGGCCGATCTGCCCCTCATAGGCGGCTACCGATGCCGTGTTGATGATGACGCCGCGCTCCCCGGTGGGTTCGGGCTCGTTGGCGTTCATGGCGTTTGCAGCCAGGCGCAACATATTGAATGAACCGATCAGGTTCACAGCGATGACTTTCTGGAAAAGGTCAAGGGGATGCGCCCCGGTTTTGCCAACCGTACGCGAAGCAGGGGCGATGCCGGCGCAATTGATCAGCCCGACCAGTTTCCCGGCAGCCGTGGCGGCGTTTACAACAGCGCTGGCGTCTTCCTCGCGGGTCACGTCACAGTGCACGTATTGTTGCTTCAGTTCGCTGGCAAGCTGCTGCCCCGGTTCGTCCTGGACATCGGCAATAATGACCTGCGCACCCTGTTCGACCAGCATTCTTGCGGTGCCGGCGCCCAGACCAGATGCGCCACCGGTGACGATAAAAACTTTATCCCTGATTTCCATTTACGTTCCTCGCGACATTAGGATTGGCTTAACGCTTGTTCGATGCGGCGGGTAATTTCTTCCACCTTGCCGACCCCTGAGATATGGACATATTGCGGCGCCTTGGGGTCATTCTGTGCAGCCCAGTCAGAATAGTACTTGACCAGGGGGCGAGTCTGGTTGCGATACACTTCCAGGCGCTTTCTGACGGTTTCTTCCTGGTCATCATCACGCTGGACCAGTGTTTCTCCTGTCAGGTCGTCCTTGCCTTCCACTTTGGGCGGGTTGAACCGCAGATGATAGGTGCGTCCGCTGGCAGGATGTACACGACGGCCGCTCATGCGCTCGATAATGTCTTCTTCGGGAACATCGATCTCAATGACGTAGTCCAGTCCGATATCAGCGTTTTTCAATGCATCGGCTTGCGGAATGGTGCGTGGAAAACCATCAAACAGGTAACCTTTTTTACAGTCATCTTCGAGCAGGCGGTCTTTGACCAGCCGGATGATAATGTCGTCGGACACCAGTCCGCCATTATCCATCACTTGTTTCGCCTCGAGGCCGACAGGAGTTTGGGCTTTGACCGCTGCACGCAACATGTCGCCTGTGGAAATTTGCGGAATACCGTATTTCCGGGTGATAAAAGTTGCCTGAGTGCCTTTGCCTGCGCCTGGTGGCCCTAACAAAATGAGACGCATGGATCCCTCCTGGATGTTGTTATGTGTTACTGACGGAATGCTATTTTATATGATGCATTGCAAAATTAAATCGAGTTGCGGTAAAAACCGCGAACTCGTTCGAGATCTTCCTGTGTATCGACGCCCGGCATGGGCGCGCTGGTGGTCACCAGTACATGGATACGGAACCCGTGCTCCAGTGCCCGGAGTTGTTCGAGCGACTCGAAGTTTTCCAGCGTCCCCTGATTGAGAGACGGAAAAATTTTCAGGAACCCGCTACGATAAGCGTATAACCCAATATGATGCAATGCGGGAAAACCTGTAGGCAACGCGCACGTCTGCGTCCCGGAATCGGTGGCGCCCACAGCGAAATGGTTGCGCGCCCACGGAATAGGAGCCCGGGAAAAATATAACGCGTATTGGTCAGACGAGCACACGACCTTGACAATATTCGGATTGAAAAAATCCTGCCGATCGGCCAGCGGATAGGCGCAAGTTGATATGGCGGCTGCGCTGTGGGCTTGCAAATCCGCGGCGGTTCGGTTGATGATATCCGGTTCGATCATAGGCTCGTCGCCCTGAACGTTAACGATGACCTGGTCATCTGGCAGCGCTAGCTGATTAACGACTTCGGCCAGCCTGTCGGTGCCCGACGGGTGGTCGGCGCGGGTGAGCACAGGCGTGTGGCCATGGTGACGCACAACATCTGCAATATGCGGGTCGTCGGTAGCGATATAGACGTGGCTGGCCGCAGAGCGCGCTGCCTGCTGGGCTGTACGTACGACCATAGGCAGGCCGCCGATGTCGGCCAGCATTTTGCCGGGCAGCCGGGTAGAGGCGGCGCGCGCCGGCACTATCACGATAAAGCCAGTCATATTAGTCTTTGGCGCCGGATGTTGCGGATCCGGATGGGTTGCCGGTAGTTTTGCCGTCGGCTGGCCCGGGCGTCGGCGCGGCGGCCGACCCGGCAGGGCGTTTCTCCTGGGCGGGTGTCATTGTTGCCGATGCGCCGTGAGGTTGGCTGAGCGCGCGCGCCTCTTCCTTGAGCATGATGGGGATGCCATTCCTGATTGGATAAGCCAGTTGATCGTACTGACAAATCAGTTCCTGCTCACTCTGGTCGTGGCGCAGGGGGCTGTTGCACAGCGGGCAGACAAGAAGCTTGAGAAAATGCGTGTCCATAAGGTATGTGTGGTGTAATCGGTTGAATGGATCAGTATACCGGTAATGATTTGAGTTGTTCTGTGATTCGGTCAAAAAAAACTGCATCGGAAAACCGGGGGGCCACCTCCATGCTCCACAGGCGCTCGTCCTGCATGGCTCCGCATTTGGCTGCGTCTTTGGCTGTCATGACGATGACGTCGGCATCTATGGCCTGAATCTCGTTCTCCGAATAGGCGTGGTGATCGGGAAAAGCAATGGTCTGATGCGCGATAACCCCTGCATGTGCCAATGTCCTGAAAAACCGTGGCGGATGACCGATACCGGCAATGGCCGCAATTCGCTGTCCGCCATGCTCGGTCGCCCATTGCGCCGGTGGCATGCTCCGGCCGGAGCGCAAATGAACCATGCGGGTCGGATGCAGTTGCATGATCACCTGGCGCGGCTTGCCCGGCTCGCCGTTGCCTGGCGGCGTTGTGAGGGGTTCGTCTGCAGGAATATTGATGACCAGATAGTCGACCGATGCCAGTCGCGTGGCCGGTTCGCGCAGCGGGCCGGCCGGCAGCAGGCGGCCATTGCCAATGCCACGGCTGTCTTGCACCGCGATCTCGATATCGCGTCCAAGAGCCAGGTGTTGCAGGCCATCGTCGGCTATGATGACCGTGGTGTCCGGATACTGTTGCAGCAGGCAACGCGCAGCCCGCGTCCGATCCGGATGTATTGCGACGGGTGCCGCGCGCGCAAGCATGGACGGCTCATCGCCCAGAAAACCGGCGCTGATCTGCGCGCCGTGACCATGACGAGGTTCGCCACCGACGTTGACGCCATAGCCGCGGCTGACTACGCCAGGCTGCCAGCCGCGTTGCCGCAGTGCAGCGATCAGGCTCAGTACGAAGGGCGTTTTACCGGTGCCGCCCACAAAAATATTGCCTACGACGATGACCGGTACCGGCAGCCGGTTCGGTTGCTTCAGGCCGCGACGATATAGCCCGGTCCGGATGGCAACGGCCAGGCGCGTCATCCACGACAGGGGCAACAACAGGTTCGATAGCGGGCCGCCGCTTTGCCATTGGCGCAGCAGGGTGTCGGTCAGGGCAGCGTTTTTTTTCTGTACCATGGGCGGGTTATATTGACTGGCGTTGGGTAAAATCGGATATGGCCAGTGTACTTGTTTCTGCTGTCGGAAAAGGGCTTCTCGAACCAGCGATGCAACGATTGTCGCTTGGATCGGGCGTGATCCATGGTCATCAGTGACGTTCGATATGATAAACATGATCGCATCAACTCGGCGCAACTTTTCTTATGCGCGCCTGCGGTTGCGTCGATGGTCGATTGCACAAATCGCCGATCTCGGCAGGCAGGAGAAAATCATGCAACGCACAAAAATAAGCAACTGGCAGTGGTGTCAAAATGGGCAAATGTAACTACTCACATTTTCTGTGGATAATTCTGTGAATAAGATGCTGTAATGGCGTATCTACACAAGTGCCGGGCTCGTTTGCTTAATCATTGTGCAATTTAATTGAAATATTTATTTCTTTTTAAATTCAATAAGATACGAGATATTTCTCACAAATCAAATCAGGAAGCCATTGTAATGCGCCGAAAAAAAGCCCAGGCTCTTGATTTTTAATTTTTGTGGACAGTTTGGGATTGGAATTTTGGAAAATCAGGAAAATTACGGCGCGTTGTCAAGCGAAAAAATGTTATCTGTCGCACAGTTGAACCGGCGCGTCAGTCGGTTGCTTGAAGAGGGCGTGCCCACGCTATGGGTCACGGGCGAGATCTCCAATTTTGTCCGTGCGTCGTCCGGCCACTGGTATTTCACGCTTAAGGATGATCGCGCGTCGGTGCGCGCCGTCATGTTTCGCGGCAAGGCGGCGCTGCTGGATTTTGTGCCTGCGTCTGGCGACCGGATTGACGTGCGCGCCCGTGTGACGTTGTATGAGCCTCGTGGTGATTACCAGTTGCAGGTGGAGGCGTTGCGTCGGGCGGGACAGGGCAATCTGTACGAGCAGTTTCTGGCCATTCGCGCCCGTCTTCAGCAAGAAGGCCTGCTGGAGGCCTCTCGCAAACGTCCACTGCCGGCGTTTGCCCGTCGTGTCGGCGTCATCACCTCGCTGGGTGCTGCCGCCTTGCAGGATGTGCTCAGCGCGCTCACTCGTCGGGCGCCGCATGTGAGCATCGTCGTCTACCCAACCTCGGTGCAGGGCCGGGATGCGGCCAACGAAATTATGAGCGCCCTGGCGCAGGCGCAGATGCGCAACGAAGTAGATGTCTTGCTGCTGGTTCGTGGTGGCGGCAGCATGGAAGATCTGTGGAGTTTCAACGATGAAGCGCTGGCCCGGCTGATTGCGGCCAGCCGGATTCCGATCGTGTCGGGGGTGGGACACGAAACCGATTTTACGATTGCCGACTTTGTCGCGGACCTGCGCGCACCCACGCCCACGGCAGCAGCGGAGTTAGTTTGCCGACCTCGGCAGGATATACTCAATGATATTGCTGGCTTAACCGGCAGGCTGTCGCGGCATCAGCAGCGCATGCTGGAACATTACAGTTTGCGGCTGGACCGTCTGACTGGGCGACTGGTGTCGCCGGCGCAGAAGATCCGTGCCGATCGGGTGCGAATTACGCATGCAGTCAGGCAGCTTGAGGGCAGTGTGCGAACCGGCTTGACCCATAAAAGGAATCGGATCGCCATGCTGACCCAGGCGCTGGAGCATGCTGCGCCCCAGGTGACTCATGCCCGCAATCGGGTTGCAACCCTGCTGGCGCGCCTGGATCGAGCGACTGATCGCGTCATCAGTCAGACCCAGCGTCGTTTTGAGCGGACGCACACACAATTTGAAACCATAAACCCGCGTGCCGTGCTGGGACGCGGTTACGCCATCGTCTATGATGAAGCAGGACATGTGCAGCGCGACCCCGACGCGCTGCATGATGGACAGACCCTGAAGGTGGAACTGGAGAAAGGTACGCAGCAAGTCAGGGTCATTCCCAATCGCAGCTAGAATTTAGGGTATCATCAGAGGACCTTATTCACTTTGACAAGGAGATCTACATGGCACACAGCTTACCTCCACTTCCCTACGAAATGGATGCACTTGCTCCCACAATTTCTAAAGAAACACTCGAATACCACTATGGCAAACATCATAAGGCCTATGTTGACAAGCTGAACGAACTGATCCCTGGTACAGAATTTGAAAATGCCAGCCTGGAAGAGATCGTGAAAAAATCCGATGGCGTGATGTTCAATCAGGCAGCGCAGATCTGGAATCACACGTTCTACTGGAATAGCCTGACGCCTGGTGGCAGCGAACCGACAGGCGCTGTGCTCGAAGGCATCAACAAAAAATGGGGCAGTGTTGACAAGTTCAAGGAAGAATTCAACAAGGCTGCTGCTGGCAACTTTGGTTCAGGCTGGACCTGGCTGGTGAAAAAAACCGACGGTTCACTTGATATCGTCAATACCAGCAACGCCAAAACACCGCTGACAACAGACGATGTTCCACTGCTGACCTGTGATGTCTGGGAGCATGCTTACTACATTGATTATCGTAATGCGCGCCCCAAATATCTGGAATCTTTCTGGAAGCTGGCTAACTGGGATTTTGCCGGTAAAAATCTGGGTTAACAGCACCAGGCAGGGATTGGTCCTTGCATAAAAAAACCGCCAGTGCAGTGGCTGCCTGGCGGTTTTTTGCTACGGCGCCTTGCGCGTCAGCGCATGCATTGCTCTACGATTGTTACGATATCTGCCGTGGTGCCCTGAGCCACCCGCAAGGTAACGCGCGACCCGGCATTGGAATCAAGAGAGCGGGGCGTAACGCTGATTTTGGCTTTGGGGTCGTCCGGTCCTGGAATGCCGCCAAAATAATAGTCAGCATCGGACTCTGTCAAATG
>DATGQC010000080.1:0-6610 GCA_035304425.1 Advenella sp. | reverse complement strand
GTGGTTTTGCCCACGCCGCCTTTACCTGAAGTTACCACAATGATGCGAGTCATGTAAGGTTATTCCTATATATCCGTATGGCTGTAAGTGCCGATATCTTAACGCATATCGGTATGAATTTCTTTTAAAAAACGTTACGGGCGTCAGGGCTGGCTCTGCCCGCTGTTGTCGCCCGGAATGAATTTGAGCGTATCGTTGTCCAATTCCACGATCACCGGCTTTTTATTCAACTGGGGCTCGATATCGGCATCGATGACGCGATAGATACCGGCTATGGCCAGCAGTTCAGCGTCCAGATGGGAAGTGAAAATCCGCGCCGATGCGTTGCCGCGGGCACCGGCAATGGCCTTGCCGCGTAGCGGACCGTATACGTGAATGTTGCCATCGGCGATCACTTCGGCGCCACGGCTGACGACGCCGATGACGATCAGATCGCTGTTGCGTGCATAAACACGCTGGCCGGAACGCAATTGGCGCGCCAGCACCATGGTAGGAACCGGGACCGGCACCTCACGAATGGTTTCGCGCACGATCGGCTCGGCTGGCCGCGAAGCGGCGCGCGCGGGCTGGGAAGTCTTGCGGGTATCGGGCGGCGGCGTTTTTGGCGCGGGCGGGGTGTCTTTTTCCGTCGCTGTGGCCACCGTTCGAATGTTGGCGGCCGGCGCCAGCTTGACCGCATCGGCTACCGGTTCGGTGAGCAGGGTGGGCTCCGGCGGCTGGCGGCTATTGAGGGTAGACACGTCGACTTTGCACAGGCCTGCCTGGCGGGCACTGTCGATCAGGGCGCCATCGGGGCCCATGACGCCGATGACCGGAAGCTTGTGCCGGGCAAGCAGCGCTACCAGCTCAGCCCAGTCGGGCGCGTTGCTCAGGCCGCTGATATCCAGGACAACCGGTTCATGTTCGAACAGGCTGCCTGCTTCGGCCATTTTCTGTTCCAGTGCTTGCTGCAGCGCTGCCGTATCGGTGCTTTTCAGTTCGATCCGGATAACGAAAAGCGAAGCGCTTTTGAATTCGAGGGCAGAGAAAGAGGATTTGGAAGCCACGTTTCAATTCACTTTAATAAATTAGGACCATGAATCCCGCAGGGTAACACAGCGGTTCAGTACCGGGGTTTCAGGAGTGGAGTCTTTGGAATCTGCTACAAAATAGCCCAGCCGCTCAAACTGCCAGCGAGCGCCGGGCGTGGCGGTAAAGCCGGGTTCGAGCCAGGCGTTGATGCGTTGCACAGAGTTGGGATTCAGATAATCCAGGAAGTTCTTTTCGCCGCTGTCGGGAGACGGGTCGGTGAAGAGCCTGTCGTAGAGCATGACCGTGGCCGGTACGGCATGGGCCGCACTGATCCAGGTAATATTGCCCTTGACCTTCACGCTGTCGGCGCCCGGCGTGCCGCTTTTGGTGTCGGGAAGATATTCTGCATAGACCCGCGTAATGTTGCCGGCCTCGTCCTTGTCAAAACCGGTGCATTTGATCACATAGGCATATTTGAGTCTGACGGTGTTGCCGGGGAACAGGCGGAAATATTTTTTGGGCGGTTCTTCGCGGAAATCGTCGCGCTCTATCAGCAATTCACGCGAAAAGGGAAACTCGCGCCGGCCGGCCTGCGCATCGTGCGGATTGCGCGGCGCGCTGCATGCCTCGGTCTGCCCTTCGGGGTAATTGGTGATGATGAGCCGGATCGGATCAAGCACCGCCACACTGCGATCGGCAATCGGATCCAGGTCATCGCGTAGCGCCTGCTCAAGCAAGCTATAGTCGATCCGCGAGTCGGACTTGGATACGCCCAGGCGATCACAGAAAAGCTTGAGGGCGGACGGCGTATAACCGCGGCGACGCAGCCCCGCCAGGGTCGGCATGCGCGGGTCATCCCAGCCGGTGACGTGACCTTCGCGAACCAGTTGCAATAGTTTGCGCTTGCTGGTCACGACATGCTTGAGGTTGAGGCGCGCAAATTCATACTGGCGGGGCAACGGATCGCGCAGCTGGCCCAGCTCGGTCAGTCGGGCCAGCACCCAGTCGTAGAAAGGCCGCTGGTCCTCGAACTCCAGGGTGCAGATGCTGTGAGTAATGCCTTCGAGCGCATCCTCTATCGGATGGGCGTAGGTGTACATGGGGTAAATGCACCAGTCGTTGCCGGTGCGGTGATGCGCTGCATGGCGAATCCGATACAGTACCGGATCCCGCATATTGATATTGGGCGAGGCCATGTCTACTTTGGCGCGCAGCGCCAGGCTGCCGTCCGGGTGCTTGCCCGCCTTCATTTCACGCAGCAGCGCCAGTGAGGACTCGGGCGAACGGTCACGCCAGGGCGAGTTGACGCCGGCTGAAGTCAGCGTGCCGCGATTGAGCCGGATTTGTTCAGGCGACTGTTCGTCGACATAGGCATAACCGCCCCGGATCAACGCTTCGGCGAAGTCGTACATATAGCCAAAATAGTCGCTGGCGAAATAGCGGTTTTCCTCGCCATCGGGCCCTTTGGTGGTGAATCCGAGCCAGTCGAGCGTGTCGTCGATGGCATCCACATATTCCTGTTCTTCTTTTTCAGGATTGGTATCGTCAAAGCGCAAATGGCAGATGCCGCCATAATCGCGCGCCAGGCCGAAATTCAGGCAGATGCTTTTGGCGTGTCCGATATGCAGATAGCCATTAGGCTCGGGCGGAAAACGGGTGCGGATGCGGGCCGGATCTTTCGGTGCGTTCTGCAGAACCGAGGCAGGGCCGGGTTCACCGGCCCATCGTTTTGATTGATAGCGGTCGTTGCTCAGGTCGTTTTCAATGATGGTTCGCAGAAAATTGGCGGCAGGAAGTTCTGGCGTTAAGGCGGACATATTTTAAAATTTCAGTAAATCGATAATATCGACCATTTTGCCATGTTCAGCGGTTAGACTCATGGGAATCGCTCAACTGCCCCGAAATTTAAACTGCTATCGAGAATGTGGGATATTTCATCATTACAGCTGGCTAAACTGCAGTTTTTTAGTTCGCTCTCCTTTTTTTCCGTTTTTGGTCTGTGCACCGTCGTTTTAGGCTGGTTGCTGGTGGTCTGCAAAGGCATGACCCATCGCCAGGCAGCCGATGGACGCTGGATGGATATGTACCGCTTCTGGGTGCGTATTTTTGCGCTCTCGATGACCGTAGCGTTGCTTGGCATGGTGTTTATCCTGATCCAGTCAGGCGCCCTATGGCCTAATCTGTTCGTACGGCTGGGGCCCGTCAGCGGTCCGCTGATCGTCCTGATTGCAGCCATCACGTTCGTCATCAAGCTGTTCGTGACGGATGTCATGCTGTACCGCCAGGGGTCCCTCTCATCCTGGCTGCATAGCATTTTTGTATTGCTGGCCGCGTTCGGCCTGAGCGTCATTGCCGTGTTGTTGATCTGCTTTCAGAGCTGGCTGCATTTCCCGGCCGGACTGGCGCCCGACACGGTTCCGCTTGCCCTGGTCGACTGGCGTGCGTTTATCCTGCAGGCCCAGGCCTGGCATCGCGTTGCCTTCATGATTGCGATGGCCTGCCTGGGCGTGGGCGGACTGATGGTGTCGATCAGTGCCAGCGAAGCCTTGACCAAACCCTTGAATGCTGCCGAACAGCTGGGATTCAGGATCGGCGCCTGGCTGACAGCCGTGGGGCTGGGTGTGCTGGTGGCCGGTGGCGCTGTGTTTCAGACCGAACTGTTCCGGCAGGCCGCGCCGCTGCCGATTATCGGGCGTTGGGCTCAACAAGCCGTGTTCGGCCTGCTTCTGTTACTTGCGCTGACGTCCCTGATCCAGTGGTGCTGGTATCTGAAGCGGCGCAGCGATTTCGGCAAATTGCCGCGTTGGGTGCTGCACGTGCTCGTGTGGGCCGGTCCGGCGAGCTGGCTTGCGCTGTGGCTGACGCATGTCCTGCTGTCGCTGCGCGATGGCCAGTATTTTGTGCACGGGCTGGTGACTTACGCCGAAGCATTCAGCGAGCAGGGCGTAGTATTGATCAGCGCTGTCACAATGGTCATGTGGCTGCTGTTCGCCGTGATTGCGGCCGGTTTCATTTTCCTGGCGCGCCGCGCCGCCCGCTATGGCGTTGTACCTGTGCGCAAAATCCGGAGAACAGCATGATCGATACACTGGCGGGCTCGCTGGGGCTCAATAGCTACGATCCCGGCTTCTGGATGCCGCTGCTTTGTTTTACGGTGTTTCTTGGTGTGTCTATCGCCGGGGCGGTGCTGGACGGTTTTGATTTAGGCGTGGGTATGCTGATGCCTTTTGCGACGTCGGAACAACGAGCCCGGATGTTCACGTTCCTTGGCCCCTGGCGTGATATGAACGTCTTCTGGATTTTCCTGGGTTGCGCCATTCTGCTATCGGCCTTTCCCAAGGCATGGGCGTATGTCAGCGGCGCCCTGTATTTGCCGTTGATGCTGTTGGCTGCCGGCTCCTTGTTGCGTGGTGTGGCTTATGAGTTTCGGTTGCGTGCGCTGGCGGGTGGCCGTTCCGTGTTTGCCGCCGCATTTGCCTTCGGCTCATTGCTGACCGCGTTCGGGCAGGGGCTGGTGCTTGGCCGGATTGCGGTTAACTTTGATACCGAGCCCGGCAGCCAATTGTTTTCCGTATTCATCGCATTGTGCATCGTGGCCACGTTCATGCTGCTGGGGGCCACCTGGCTGCTGATGCGGGTCGAGGATGATCTGCAGCTGCAGGCGCGGGGATGGGTGCGCCGGGCTTCCCGCCTGGCCGCAGCGGGTGTGGTGGCCGTGTCGGTGGCGCTGGGCATGGTCAACGGCGGGGTATTTTTCAAGTGGACCGAAACGACCCGGCTGCCGGTGGTGCTGATCGGCTGGTTTGCCTTGCTCGCCATGTTCGTGCTGATTGAACTGGTGGTGCGCAAAGTGCAGCGCGTGCGCATCCTTATCTGGCTGCCGTTCATTCTTACGGTGCTGGTTGTGTTAAGCGTGATTGCAGGATTGGTATTCAGTATCTTCCCGTTCTTCGTGTTGGATGAACTGACTATCTGGGAAAGTGTGACTGGTCTTGGCACAACCCGTTTGCTGGTCGCGGCCTTCGTGCTGTTTCTGGTGGTGCTGCCGTTGGTCACGTTATGGTATTACCGCGATATGCTGGGCAAGGAGCGCAAGGCCAAAGACGTGTCGTTTATGAAGCGGACACATTGACCCGGGGCAGGGCAACGGTCACCAGCAAGCCGCCGCTGTCGCTGCTGTCCAGCGTCAGTTTGCCGTTATGCGCACTGACAATGGTTTCTGCGAGCGATAACCCCAGACCGACGCTGCCGGTCATGGTTCGAGCCGAATCCAGGCGCGAGAATGCGCGCAAGGCTTCGGCGCGGCGATCTGCCGGAATGCCGTCGCCATGATCGGCGACAGAAAGCATTGCCTGGGTATCGGTCAGCGTCAGACGGACATCTACCGGGGGACGACCATGCTTGAGCGCGTTGCTGATCAGATTGTCCAGAACGCGCCCCAAAGACAGGGTATCCACACTCACATAGGCCGACGCGGCGGGCAGGGAGCGCAGATGTACCGGGCTGCCGGCATCGTGCCAGGAAGCGACGCGCTCCTCGACCCAATCGCCGATATTGACGGACTGGAATTTATAGGTTGCCAGGTCCGATCCGCGCACATAGCTGATGAACTGGTCAATCATATCCTGCATTTCATGCACGTCGTTGCGCATGCCTTCCTTGAACGTCGTGTCATCGGTCAATTCTACCCGCAGCCGCATCCGCGCCAGCGGGCTTTTCAGATCATGCGGCAGCCCGGCCAGCAGCGTTTGCTGGACCGCCTTGGATTCTTCCAGCGCGTCCAGCATGGCGTTGAAGCGTTCGCCGAGCTGACGGGTCTCGGTTGGGCCAGCGGGGGTCACGCGCTCTGGCCGTCCCTGTGCCAGCTTGTCGGCGGCCAGGGTGAGGCGTGTCAGGGGGCGTGTGATATGCCAGGCGAAACCGGCGGCCAGTATCAATAACAGACCCGTCAGGCTCAGCCAGGCGATGGTAATCGCATGCATGTTGGGCGGCTGGATACGATCCAGCGGAATGACCAGCCATTCGCGGATGAATTGCGTGCCGTCGTCGTCCGATTGCAGCGAGATAAACATGCGCGGTGTCGGCCCGCGCGTCAGGCCGACGCGCGTGCCATCGTCCAGCTCCATATTGAGCCGCTTGACGATTTTCAAAATGTCGCTGCTGGGCTGTTGAGCAAGGCGTGATGGCCCGGCGGGCGGTTTCTGGGCTGCCTGGCGACGGGCGCGCTCCACTTCACGGGCCGCCTCTGGCACTGGGGGCGGAGGCGGCGCCATGGGGCTGTCCAGCGTACCGCCACGGCGTCGCCGATTGGCATAGGGATCGGCGCGCGACAGCAGGTACCAGCGTTTCTGGGATGCCTCGATAATAAAATCGGCGCGGCGGTTTTCAGGAATTTGCGATACGGCGGAGCGCAGCGTACGGATGGTTGTGGACAGATAATTGACAACGATATCTTCCAGGAAACGTTCCTTGATATAGTTGCCTACTGTGAAACTGCCCAGCTGCACCAGGATCACAGTGCCAAGAATGAAGAGGATCATCTGCAGCCGCAAGGAGCGCGGCCACAGCGAAGGTTTTATCATGCGTCAGGAGAGAATCG
>DATGQC010000079.1:0-3050 GCA_035304425.1 Advenella sp. | reverse complement strand
CGTTTGCGCAACATCGTCAACCACCTGGTGTTCAGTTTTGCCCTGTATGTCAGTGCGATTGCACTGTATGACTATCTGGCCTGAATACGGGCCTGGCGCCGCCGCTGTTCCCGCAACTGAACCTCATGGCCATCCAGGCTGAACTGCACGCGATACTGCACCAGCTTCACGGCCAGCGCCCGGTACTTGAACATATATCGCAACCCAACCAGCATGGCCAGTATGCCCGCCGCAGCACCCACACCCAGCGACCAGCGAGGCCCGAACGCATCGGCGACCCATCCTACGATGGGCGCCCCGACAAGGGTGCCCCCCAGCGCAATCGCCATATAAATGGCCATCACCCGCCCACGCATGGCCGCATCGGTAGACATTTGCACGGTACTGTTCACTGTCGTATTGAAAGTCTGGGCAGCCACGCCCAGGACCACAAGCACCACGCCAAAGATCCAGTAGTTGGGCGAAACGGCAGCCAGCACACAACCGAAACCGAAGATGCCTGCACCAGTTAACACATATGCAATACGCGGACGAGCCCGTCGCGCTGCCAGCAACGCACCACAGACCGAACCGATGGCCATGGTCGAAGACAGCAGGCCATATTCATTGGCGCCAACCTGGAACGTGGTCACAGACATGGTCGAAATATAAATGGGAAAATTAAGTCCGAATGTACCGATCAAAAACAGCATCATGAACAGCGCTTTCAGATCCGGACGGGCCCAAACGTAACGAAACCCCTGAACCAGGCTGCCGGCGGTACGTGGCGTCCGCTTGGTCCGGTTCAGGTCCTCAACCTTCAGGCGCAACAGCGAGGCAATCACCGCCAGATACGTGATGGCGTTGATCAGGAAAACCCATCCGGTGCCGACACCGGCGATCAGCAAGCCGGCAACCGCCGGGCCGATCATGCGGGCCGCATTGAATGAAGCGGAATTGAGGGCGACCGCATTGGATAGGTCGGTATCGCCAACCAGCTCGGACACAAAGGTCTGCCTTGCGGGAGCGTCAAAGGCGGTGACACAGCCCAGCAAAAGCGCAAAAATGTACACATGCCATAATTGCACCAGTCCGGTGAGCGTCAACACCCCCAGGCCAAGCGCCAGCATGCCCATGGCGGTCTGGGTCGCAATCAAGAGTTTGCGCCGATCCAGGTAATCTGCCGCAAGGCCGGTAACAGGCAAAAGAAAAATCTGCGGACCAAACTGCAGCGCCATCACAATACCCACTGCCGTGGCATTATTTTGCGTCAGATAAGTGAGCACCAGCCAATCTTGTGCGGTACGCTGCATCCATGTGCCAACGTTGGACACAATGGCGCCCCCCGCCCAGATTCGATAATTTCGAATGGCAAGAGATCTGAATGTGCCGCTTTTAATGGTACCCACAACTTCCCCCGGCAATGCCGAAAAATGGTTTTGAAGGTTGACGAGACGCGAAGACAGCCGTCCCGCTCAGGTTGGTACGGCAGGCGACGCGAGGTCGTCGGCGATGGTACTGCGAATAAAGACCGCCGCAGTTGCGGTCAGTGATTGACGAGTCGCTTAAGCAGCTCTATGGCTTTTGCCAGCGATTCCTGTTCTTTTGTGTTGTAGCAGGCGTAAATTTCCCGCACCAGCCAGTCTTCCCTGGCGGCACGGCTGGCCTGGATCATCGTAAGAAACTGCGGCGTCAGCGACAGGATGGTCTGGCGACCATCGGCCGGATCGGGCGTACCCTTGATATGGCCTGCCGCTTCCAGACCGGATACCGTTGCGCCCATCGATTGCGGCCTGACACCTTCGGCGCGCGCCAAGGCGGTCACTGTGGTGGGCCCGTCGCGCTCCAGTCGTAACAAGACCGACCGCTGCGAAGGGGTGAAATCCCCTGCGCTGGCCTGGGCGCGCAGCTTGCGCGTAAACGAGGAAATCAGAATGCGCAATTCTGCAGCCAGTTCCAATACCCGCGCCTGTTCGGGGCTCAACGGTTTCTTATCCATAGCGCCATGGTAGCAGACTAAAAGGAAAACTACAAAGGTAACCTTCTTTTCTGTCAGGCATTTGTCTTTCTATGTATTTCCGCGTTCGGAGTGCGCCAGGCAAATGGGCATGCCGTCTGCGCTGGCACAAACGATCCACGCGCCCGCCCGGCTGCACGCAGCGTGCATGGCGGGCAGGACGCCCAGGCGACGCGACGGGCAGCCCTGCCCGCGCCGCAGATCAGGCGACCTGGCTGTCCAGTCGCTCGCGAATCTGCGACAACTCCGTGGGCAAACGCCGTTGAAGTTTATTGAACAGTTCTTCATGCAGTCCCAATTCACGGCGCCATTGTTCCTGTTCAATGGTGGTAATACGCTTGAACTGCGCCGCGTCAAAAGACAGGCCATCCCAGGTAATGTCCTCGAAACGCGGCGACACGCCGAACAGATTTTCCTGACCCTGGGCCGTGCCGTCGATGCGTTCCAGCATCCACTTGAGTACACGCATGTTCTCGCCAAAGCCGGGCCAGATGAACTTGCCATTGTCATCGGTCTGGAACCAGTTCACGCAGAATATGTGAGGCAACTTCGCACCGGACTGCTCAAGCCTGCGCCCCAGATCGAGCCAATGCTGGAAGTAGGAACTCATGTTGTAACCGCAAAACGGCAGCATGGCGAACGGATCGCGACGTACGATGCCCTGTGCGCCGGCTGCAGCGGCGGTGGTTTCTGAGCCCATCGTGGCAGCCATGTACACCCCTTCCACCCAGTTACGCGCTTCTGTCACCAGCGGCACGGTGTCGGACCGACGCCCGCCAAACAGAAAGGCGTCAATAGGCACCCCCGCCGGGTTGTCCCATTCGGGATCGATCACCGGATTCTGGGTTGCTGCCACGGTGAACCGGGCATTGGGATGGGCCGCCTTGCGTCCGGAGTCGGGAGTCCAGTCCTTGCCCTGCCAGTCAATAAGGTGTGCAGGCGCAGGGCCCATGCCCTCCCACCACACATCGCCATCATCCGTGAGTGCGACATTGGTGAACAATACATTTTCCCGCAGCGAGGCCATGCAATTGAAGTTGGTTTTCTCGTTGGT
>DATGQC010000078.1:0-9819 GCA_035304425.1 Advenella sp. | reverse complement strand
CGGCGACAGAATCAGTAATAAGCGGCGCGATCGACAAGGGCGTGATGAGCGCTTGAGCGCGTCGTACAGTCATTGCCTCAATGGGCCATCAGCAGCCCTTCCTTTGCAAATACCGCGTGAATCTGGCGTGCAAACGCCAATGCATGCGCGCCATCGCCATGCAGGCACAGCGTGTCCGCCTCTATGCCCACCTTTTTGCCTGACTGGGCGACCACATAGCCCTCGCGCACCATTGTCAGCGCCTGAGCCACGGATGTTTCAACATCTTCGATCAGGGCGCCGGGCTGACTGCGCGGCGTCAGCGTGCCATCGTCCTGATACGAGCGATCGGCAAAGACTTCCTGCATCACATTCAGGCCCAGGCCGCGGGCGATCTCTACCTGTCTGCTGCCCGCCAGTGCAAACAGCGTCAGTTGCGGATCAACATCCAATACCGCCTGGGCAATGGCGGCGGCCAATTCGGCATGATTGGCCGACATGTTATACAGGGCGCCATGCGCTTTCACGTGATACAGCCGGCCTCCCTGGGCGCGGGCGACTGCGGCAAGCGCGCCGATCTGTGCGACGACCAGGTCGTAGGCTTCAATGGGGGTGAGTGCAAAGGGGCGACGCCCGAAACCGCGTATATCGTCCAGACCTGGGTGTGCGCCCGGCTTGACACCCTGTTGCAGCGCCAGTTGCATGGTGCGCCGCATGGTGTGGGCATCTCCTGCATGAAAGCCGCAGGCGATGTTGGCCGAAGTGACATAAGGCATGATGGCCGCATCGTCACCCATGGTCCAGGCGCCGAAGCTTTCACCCATATCACAATTGAGATCAATTTTTTTCATGGAACTCTTCCCTGCGCCGCGTGATTGAAAACACGGCTGTCATAGCGGCATTTTATACATCATTGTATATTGTAAGCCTCGCGCAACAAATGGCGCCAGTCAAACAACGCTGTCGCTGGCCCTGTCCCTCCTTATTCAGAGAGCGCAGCCGCAATGCTTGAAGTGAGCGGCTCCAGGGATCGCAGTACCTGCGCAAATAGCGCTTCGCGCTGGCCGAAAAGCCGGTGCGCTTCATCCAGGCTGATCAATGTCAGTCGCAGACGCTCGCCCGGTACACAGCGCGCCAGCACAGGCAGGTCGACGCTGGCGACATTGGCAATTTTCGGATAGCCGCCGGTAGTCTGGCGGTCTGCCATCAGAATAATCGGCAGACCGTCAGGTGGAACCTGAATAGTGCCAAAAGCCGTGGGTTCAGAGAGAATCTGCAGGCCCGGTTCGGGCTCCAGGGAAGGGCCGTCAAGGCGATAGCCCATGCGATCCGAATTTGCGGTAATGCTATAGGGTGAATTCAGAAACAGCGCCTGCTGTCTGGCGTCGAACAGCATCCAGTGCACGCCCCGGGTGATCCGGATATGCTGTCTTGCGGCCAGCCCAAGCCCTGCCGGCAGATAGATCCGGAAGTCATCCAGAAAATTGTCGAGCGCGTCAGCTGCCGTTGCATTGATTTTGCGGTTCAGCACGAGTGTGTCGTCTGCGGCCAGCGCGCGCCCCTGGATGCCGCCCATGCGACTTTTGAGATCTGTGCTGGCGCTCTCCATAGTGGTGGTCAATCGTATGCCGCCGGCAATGGCCAGGCTGGCGCGCGCGTGCCCTTGCGGCCGCCCGTTGAGCACGGGAGCCGCAGTAATGTCCAGGACCTGGCCGGCCCGAATCAGATGCGGGCGATTGACCGCCAGCGGCCTGTTGTCGCAGCGCAGGGAAAAGGGGGCGCCGCACACCGCGATGCAGGCATCCTGCTGGAATTGGATCTGCGGACCGGAAAGCGTCATTTCCAGCACGGGTAAGGGCGTGCGGTTACCGACCAGCGCATTGGCCAGCCTGTACGCGACATGGTCCATCACGCCGCAGACCGGGGCGCCATAGGCCTGATAGCCATGCCGTCCGGCATCCTGGAACAGGGACAGGGGCCCGGGCCTGAGCACAAGCAGACTCATATTCTTACCTTAATGCGTGGCATGTTGTTGTGCCTTGATCTTTTCGTATTGTTCGCGGCTGATGGCCTCGAATTGCACCTGGTCGCCCGGGGCATAGAGCGCATAGGGCGGCGTGCTGGGGTCAAACAGGCGCAACGGGGTGGCGCCGACAATATTCCAGCCTCCCGGCGAATCATTGGGATAAATCACGGTCTGGCGGTTGGCGATGGCGACCGAACCGGCAGGCAGGCGATGGCGCGGCGTACTGCGCCGACCGATGGCAAGACGACTGTCGGACAAACCCATATAGCCCATGCCGGGGGCGAAACCGAGCATGAAGACGCGAACCGGCGCTGCCGTATGCAATTGAACCACTTCATCCACCGTAAGGTCGCAATGCCTGGCGATGTGTGCCAGATCGATGCCCAGTTCAGGGTCATAGCAGACCGGAATACGGATCAGCCGGGTGGCTTCGGTCACGTTCCCGGCCGCGGCGTCAGTCATGGTGGCGTCGGCGACCGCCTGCGAGCCGGCCAGCGGCGCCAGCACGGCAGTGAGGGTGTCGATCAGCGCTTTGCGTGCAGGCGGTTCGGCGTAAAAGGGATGCAGATACACCCCCAAGGTCGTGAAGGTAGGAACCAGGTCGCTGATATAAGGCAGACCGGCGTTATGAATGAGTTCCGCGGCCTGGCGCGCCCGCGCATTGACGGTCGGATCAATGCGATCACCGAAGCGGATGATCAGGCAATGATCGCCTTCAGAGGTAAAGGTCCAGGGTGCGGCGGAATTGATCGGGTGTGAACTCATGCGTTATGCGATTGCTGGCGGAAACGGGACCCACGGCAGGTCGATATGCAAAATAGTGTATCAGCATTCATCTGGTTTCAGGCGGCGCTAGGGGTAAAACCTGATCCGGCCTCGAAAAACCTTGCCGCTGCCTGCGCTGTGCACGCCGCATCGGTGATCCGCGTGAGCGCGCTGGGGCGTTCCCGGCACTTTTGCTGCAGCGGCCATGTGTCGCAACGACGTCATCAATCCAGTGAAAGCTGTTTCAGGTCGACAATCCGTTTCCAGCTGGCCAGATCAGTTTGAACAAACTGATCAACCTGCTGTTGATTCTGGTTTTTTTGAACGATCAGACCCAGGGCTTCAAAGCGTTTTCTGAAACTGTCCGAGGTAATGACCTGGTATGCAGCCTTGTGCAATGTGTCAGTGATCGCGGCGGGTACGTCCTTGTGCACAGCCAGTCCGAACCATGTCGCAACATGAAACCCCGGAAAACCCGATTCAGCAACGGTAGGGACATCTGCGAGTACGTTGAGTCGCTCCGATGTCGTGACGGCGATGGGCCGCACTTTGTTTGCCGATATCAACGGCAGCGACGTGCTCACAACATCACTCATCAAATCCACATCCCCGGCGGCCACGGCCGTGAGCGCCTGTGCCGTGCCGTTATAGGGCACGTGCGTCATATTCATTTTGGCTTCTTCGTTCAAGATCTCGGTCGCCAGATGCAGCGGGCTGCCCTGGCCCACGGATGAATAGTTCAGCCCCCTGGGCACGGTTTTGGAATAGCGGATCAGCTCCTGGATGTTATGGACCTTGAGTGTTGGATTGACGACCACGACCAGGGGCGCTTCGGTTGCAATGGCAAAAACCTTGAAGTCAGCCAGTTTATATGGCGTTTTTTTGTACAGCAACGGGTTCAGTATCATGCTACCGTTGCTGGCCATCAAGAGCGTGTAGCCGTCGGCAGTTGCATTGGCGACATAACCGGTGCCTATGGATGTATGCGCGCCCGGCTTATTATCGACCACCACCGGCTGCTTCAATTGTTCGGCAAGCCCCTGGGCCAGCGCTCGCGCCATCTGGTCTGTCGGGCCGCCGGCTGTATATGGAACCACCAGTGTGATCGGCTTGGCCGGATAGTCGGCGGCCAGCGCTGCCGTATTCATCGCCAACGTCGCAAACAATAGGCATCCGGTTATTCGTTTCATTATCTTGTCTCTCTATTTATCTGGTTTTTATAAAAATGGTTCAAAGGTAGGTCACCGGCGTATCGGCCAGCGAATGTTGCAGTTTCTTCTTGAACAGTTTGCCGGTCTCCTCGCGCGGCAGTTTATCAATCAGGGCGATTTTTTTGGGAATTTTGTATCCCGCCAGATGTGTCCTCAGAAACCGGATGAATTCATCCTTGTCCAATGTGCGCCCGGGCTTCAACTGAAGCAGGCAGATCAGACTTTCGCCAAACTCCTCGTCCGGGAGGCCGAATACGGCGACATCCTCGATGTCCTGCCGCTGATGAATAAGCTGTTCTATTTCGGCAGGATAGATATTGGCGCCGCCGGAAATGACCATATCCGATTGCCTGTCGGTCACATACAAATAGCCTTCGTGGTCCAGATAGCCAATGTCGCCGACGGTCAACAAACCATCACATTCCATGGATTGGCGTGCATCATGATTGTTCTTGTAGGTAAAGTCGGCATAGGCAGGTTGCCGCGCGTATATCAGCCCGCGCTGGCCCGCTTTCGCCCAGCGCCCGTTTGCCCGGATTCTGATGCGGGCATTGCCCAGCGGTTTGCCGGCGCTGCCGGGCTTTTTCATCGATTCGGCAGCGTTGATCAATGTGACCAGACCCATTTCGCTGGAGGCGTAGCTTTCATGAATGACCGGCCCTAGCCATTCGATCATCTGCTGTTTGAGAGAGGCAGGGCAAGCCGAACCGGTAGAGGCGACGAACTGCAGGCTGGACAAATTGTATTTTGATTTGGTCGTTTCAGGCAGATCAAGCATTCTTTTATACATTGTCGGCACAAGATAGGCCGTGGTTACGCCGTATTTTTCAATCAGCTGCAGGACTTTTTCGGCATCGAACCTGTCCATCAGAATAAGCGTGCCTGCGTATAACAGCGCCTGCTGGACATAACTGTTGGTGGCGCTGTGATGCAGGGGGGCGGGCATTAATGCCACACCACCGCTTTCAATACCCTGTGCGCCGGCGATGAGGCCGGGTGAGGCGGACATGTCGGTACGCATTTTTTTTGCCCGCACGATTCCTTTTGGCTTGCCCGTGGTGCCCGATGTATACGGCATATGCGTACCAAGATAGGCGGAGCGGGGCACGAGTGGCGCCGCGCAAGGTGCTTCTGCATCATGCAATTTGTAGTATGTGTGCGCGCGGGTGATTGCGCCGCGCGTTTGGTCTGCGAGAATGACGCTCAGTGCATTGGGCACCACCGTTTTGATTTTTTCATAGCCTTCGTTGCTGGTCACAATGACTTTGGCTTCGCTGTCGCGCAACAGATAGCCGACTTCGGTCGGGGTAAGCCGATAGTTGATCGGACAATAATTATTGCCGTATTGCATTGAAGCGGCAATTGCTTCAATGAGCGAGGGGCAATTGGGCAGATAAATGGCAATCACATCTGTGTCTGTGATGCGCTCTTGTTCAAATGCCCTGATCAGCATTTCAGTTTGCTGATTTAACGCTTCATTGCTTATCACGGCATTATTGAAAACCAGATTCGCCTTGATCATGTCTCGTATCCTGTCGTTAGAAGAAAAAGCTTACCGAATCTGCCTGGCCGATACAACGCGGTTGCCCTCAACAGATTGTTTATTAATAGTGAACAATATAAAGGAAAACACCTACAATACAAATCGATGGTCAATGATGGCAGGCATAAGGCAAGGGATATTGCATATGAAACCTTTTGAATACGATTTGAATCTTTTATATGTCTTCCATGAAATTGTGCGTACAGGTTCGCTGTCTGCTGCCGGCAGAAAGCTGCGAATAAGTCGTTCGGGGGTCAGCCAGAAACTCAAGGCGCTGGAAAACAGCACTGGCACGCAACTGATACGGCGCTCTACGCGCGATATTGACCTGACTGGCGCAGGCCGATGCCTGTATGATCATTGCGCCGGAATATTTGAACAACTGGATAACGCGCAGCGCCAGCTGTCGGGCCTGAAAAATGAAATGCAGGGGCATATACGCTTATGCGTGCCGACCAGCCTGGGTCAGGACTATTTCAATACTGTTCTCATCGATTTCATCAAAGAGAATCCGAATATTTCATTCACAATTATTTTCAGCAACAGGATCAAGAATTTTCTATCGTCCGAAATTGACGTTGCCTTGCAGATAACAACGATTGACAATATTCCTCAGGACTACGTGGCGCGTGAAATTGGCGCCGTGGCCTGGTGTATATGCGCCGCGCCAGGGTTTCTTGAAACGATTGAGCCGATTACGATGCCTGGACAACTGGCCACTTTGCCATTTGTTACGCCCACTTATACCGTGGCCAGTCCCAAACTCACAGTTATCACAAATGAAAATAGAACCGTTCACATTCCACTTAGTTTAAGAGTTCAGTCTGAATCGCTGCCGTTTCTCCGGGATAACGTGCTTTGCGGACAGGGCTTTGGCTTGCTGCCGGTTTATTCGATACAAAAAGAACTGGCAGATGCCTCGCTGGTCAGACTATTGCCGGATTGCCAGATAAAGGGTTTTGGTGATCGTCTCTATGTGATATCTACCCAGACTTTTCATATGACTCAATTGCAAAGACGGTTCATCGATTTTGTCACTGCCAAACTAAGACGGATGTTTGCCTAGCGTGTGACGCCAGCCTCATATTTACGCATGATGCATGCTCGTAGATCAACGCTCGTTTTTCTGTCGGCCGCAGGCCGTTATTGGCGTGGGCGGCGCTGTTTGGCGAAAACCAGCCGCCGCATGGCCCATAAGCCCAGGAGCGGGCCAGGCAGCAAAATCCAGGCCACATAGCTGCCGATGCTATTGTGCAGGCTGGTCACCAGATAGATGGATATGAGCGTCAATGCAAATCCGATGCTGTTTTGAATCGCGAGCGCACTTCCGACGCAATCGGCGGGACATGCCTGCGCCGACAAGTTGGAAAACTGTGGAGAGTCAGCCACAACGGCAATCCCCCACAAGATGAACATGGGTATGACTAGTGCAGGTGCATATTCAGCGAACAGGGGATAGACGGCACACAAAAAACCCGAAGTGGCCAGCGCGGTAAACGCAACTGCGGCGCTGCCGGCTTTGTTTACCAAATAGCCTCCGCTGATACAGCCCACGGCGCCGGCCGCAATAATGACAAACGTCAATCCCGAGGTAACAAAAACTGAAGCGCCTTTGTCAAGGAATTGAACCAATAGCAGTGGAATAATAGTCCAGAAAGCGTATAGCTCCCACATATGTCCGAAGTAGCCGAAAGCGGCCGCCCGAAACTCGGGAATCCGGAACGCCGTTAACGCGTTCCGGTAACTGAAGCTGGCGCGCCGTTGTCCACGAGCCAGTTGCAGATAAGGTCCGTCGCCTTGCCGGTAAACCAATGCGCCGCCCGCGAGGGTGAGAATGGACGAGGTCAGAATGATTGTTTGCCAGGGCCAGTTCGCGCCGACCGCACGGATCGCGTGCGGCAAGGCGGTGCCCAAGGTCAGCATGCCAACCAGCAGCGCAAGGGCAAATCCCGTATTTTCCCGTGTCCATGTCAAGATCAGTTTCATACCGACAGGGTAGATACCCGCAAGGCACAGACCAATCATAAATCGGAAAATGAGGGCGCTGAGCAGATCGTGGCTTAACAATGCAAAAGCCGCATTGGCCAACGCACCCAGGATGCTGGATGCCAGAAACAGCCTGCTCGCACGATGGCGGTCTGCGATGCCGGTCATGGCAATGGTAAGGGTGCCCATAATGAACCCGCACTGTGTCGCGTTGATTATCCACCCGATTGCGGTCGCATCCAATCCCCACAATGCCTGCAGGGCATCCGCTGTGCTGCTGCCACTGAACCAGAGCGAGGTGCACAGCAGTTCCGCTATGATAATTGTGATGAGCGGGCCCACTGGGCGCGGCGGGCCACGCTGCGCAGTGCTATTTGCGGTCAATGCGGACATCGTTGTTATCGATCATTGTGGCTTGATGCCAGCATCGCGCACAATCTTGCCCCATCTTTCATAATCTTTTGCAAAAATGGCTTGCAGTTCGTCAGGGGTGCTTTTCATCGTTTCAAGACGCTGTGCTGAAATCTGTTTTTGCAAATCGGGAGAGTCAACTGACGCTCTTAATGCGTCACTCAATCTGGCCAGGATTTTCGGCGGCAGGTTTTTCGGTGCAATGACCGCCCACCACATATCCTCGCCGGCCCGCGCATAATCTTTGATTCCTGCTTCATTCATGGTAGGGACCTCTGGAAGAAAGGGACTGCGTTGCGGGCTGGTCACGGCTAGCGCGCGTAATTTGCCCGATTGTATGTGAGGCATAGAAGTATTCAGGGTGTCAAACATGAATGTCACGTTCCCGGCGATAAGATCGGAAAGTGCCGGCCCGCTCCCTCTATATGGTACATGCAGAAAGCTGGCGCCGGTTTTCAACTTGAGTAATTCTCCGGAAAGATGATTCGTGGAACCGTTTCCTGCGGACGCGAACGTTATTTTTTCCGGACTGTTTTTTGCCAGTGCGATCAGGTCCTGTACATTTCGGGCGGGAACCTGGGCATTGACGACGAGCACATTGACAAATTTTCCTGCCAGGCCAATGGGCGTGAAGTCCTTCAGCGGGGAGTATGTCAGGTCCGGATAGATATGGGGATTGATCACCATATTGCCGATACTGGACATGCCAATGGTGTAGCCATCCGGCTTCGCCCGCGCAATGGCCGAGATGCCTATGCCGCCGCCCGCGCCGGATCGATTGCTGACCACGACCGGCACGCCTAGCGTTTGCGACAGTTTTTGGGCGATAGGACGTGAAAACGTATCCATTGATCCACCAGCAGGGAAGGGGACAATGAAGGTGATGGGACGGCTCGGGAAGTCGTCGCCCGAGGCTGCAGCCGCAGGGATGGCAGCCAGGCAAAATGTCGATATTAAAAGGGCAGTTTTGAACATGTCTATTCCGTCTGATTTATTGATTCTGGTGTTGCCGATCCAGCGATGAATCGGCAACGGTTTTATGCGGACCTGCTATGATCGTCAGATCATTGGCTATCAACTGCGTCCATGACTCTGGCAGAATATACCAATGCGGCCCCGGCGTTCAACGCAACAGCAACACCCAGCGCCTCGGCGATTTCTTCTTTTGAGGCGCCGCTTTTCAGAGCGGCTTTGGCGTGCACTGAAATACAACCATCGCAACGCGTGGTCACTGCAACGGCCAGTGCAATCAACTGACGGGTTTTCTCCTCAAGTAAATTGGTTTTGGTTCCGGCAGCGGACAGCACCTGATAGCCCTTGACCGTGTCGGGGCTGGCAGCGCCAAGCTCGCCGATGCGATTCATCAATTCGGTGTGATATTCATTCCAATCCAGCATGATCTTCCTTTAAGTGAAGGTGAAAAGTAAAAGTAATCCTCAACGCTCAACCAGCGTCTTTTTTATAGTGACTGCGTTCGCTCACGGCTTCTTCTGTCTGACCGCAGAGCATGGCCTGATCGACATCCATAAAGCTGGCTACGTGATTCATTGCGTTTGCATAGGTATTGATGCTTTGCTTTGACATGCGAACGGCTACGCCCGGCATGGCGCCAACGCGTTGTGCCAGGTCCTCGGCGAACGTTTGCGTGGTGCCGTCAGGGACGACGAAGTCCGCAACGCCCCATTCAAGCGCTTTTTCTGACGACATCTTTTCTCCGAGAAGGACAATTTGCTTGGCGCGCGCCGGTCCCACCAGATTGACGACACGCGGAATGGTCTGCCAACCCAGCGGGATGCCGATTTGCACCTCTGGTACGTACAAATAAGCCGATTGCGCCATGACCCGCCAATCACATGCCAGTGTCAATGCGATGCCGCCGCCCACGTTTAACCCTTCAA
>DATGQC010000077.1:0-3906 GCA_035304425.1 Advenella sp. | reverse complement strand
GAAGCGTACAACGAATACCTGGATCCGCAGTTGCGGTTTGACAGTGCCCAGCTGGTAAGAGATTTTTCCAACGTTATTGTGGTCCGTACGTTCTCCAAGGCCTATGGCCTGGCAGGGTTGCGCATGGGGTTTGCTATCGCGCGCCCGGAAATGACTGATTATCTGAATCGTGTTCGCCAGCCGTTTAATGTGAATTTGCTGGCGCAGGTAGCGGCCATCGCAGCGCTCAATGATACCGCGTTTCTTGAGAAAACCTACGCGTTGAACCGTGATGGCAAGCGCTGGTTGTCGGCCCGGTTCACCGAGATGGGACTGGCGTTTGTGCCCAGCTTCGGCAACTTTATTTTGCTGCGCGTGGGCGATGCTGCTGCGGTAAATACAGCGTTGCTACAACGCGGGGTTATCGTTCGTCCCGTTGCCGGTGATGGTCTGCCCGAGCATCTGCGCGTGTCTATTGGCTTGCCAGAGGAGAACGCCAGGTTCATCGGTGCGCTCAAAGAGGTGCTTGGCAAGTGATGACAAGCAAGGCCAGCGAGCATGCAGCGGCTGCGATGCCGCAGCTTCGGATTCCGGTTTTGGCTGTGGTCGGTGTTGGCTTGATCGGCGGTTCAATGGCATTGTCGCTCAAGCGTTGTGGGGTTGTCGGCAAGGTGCTGGGCATCAGTCACGATCCCGCAAGCATTAATAAGGCGCTGGAACTGGGAATTGTTGACGTCATTGCGTCTTTCGAGGACATCTCGCAGGCGGACGTGATTGTCATCGCAACACCGGTCTCGGCATTCGAGTCTGTGTGCAGCGCCATCAAGCCATTTTTGGCACCGCACTCGATCATTACCGATGTTTGCAGCACCAAGCAACAGGTGGCCGCCATGGCCCGACGTGTGCTGGGTGATCGCGTGGGACAGTTTGTTCCCGGGCATCCCATTGCCGGTGCGGAAACGTCCGGCCCTGCCGCGGCCAACGCTTTTCTGTTTGAGCAGAAGCAGGTTATCCTGGCTCCATTGCAGGAAAACGCGCCCGAGCAAATCGCTCTGCTCACCCGCTTATGGGAAGCTTGCGGGTCTACGGTCAGTTCGATGAGTGCAGAGAAGCATGATCGCATATTTGCCGCGGTCAGTCATATGCCGCACTTTCTGTCGGCGCTTTACATGTACAGCCTGCTGGATGCCGACCAAACCGAGCACAAGCTTAAGTACGCCGGCAGCGGGTTTCGTGATTTCACCCGTATCGCTGCCGGCGCCCCGATTATGTGGCGCGATATCTTTTCAAGCAATCGCGAGTGCATGCTAGAGGAAATTACCCGTTTTCAAACCTGCCTGGAGCAGGCCAGGCAATTGCTGGAGAGCGGCAACAATGAAGCGTTCGAGGCATGGCTGACCGCCGCGGCCCAGGCGCGGCGAGATTGGGAGAATCCACGATCATGAGTGAAGCAAGTCAATATCTGGCCCCGGCGCTGCGGGCTCAGGGGCAGATGGCGCTGCCTGGTTCGAAGAGCATTTCGAATCGGGTTCTGTTGCTGGCGGCCCTGTCAGAAGGCCGTACGCGCATTGACGGGCTGCTCGATTCCGACGACACGCGCGTCATGCTTGCTGCGTTGCGCACGCTTGGGCTACAGATTGATGATACAGGCGAGAATCAGGTTGTGGTGCACGGCAAGGGCTCGTTTCCTCAAACGCAGGCAGATTTGTTTCTGGGGAATGCGGGTACGGCATTTCGTCCGCTGACTGCTGCGCTGGCCATGGCCCAGGGCGATTACCGCCTGCATGGCGTGCCCCGCATGCACGAACGTCCCGTCGGCGACCTGGTGACAGCGCTACAGGCTGTGGGTGCGCAGATTCGCTACGAAGGCCAGCCTGGTTACCCGCCGTTGCACATCGCGCCGGCGCAACTGCATGTTGATGGTCCGATCCCGATTCAAGGCAATGTCTCCAGTCAGTTTCTGACCGCTTTTCTGATGATGGCGCCCATTCTGGCGGCGCGTACCGGCCGCGATGTTGCTTTGCAGGTTCAGGGAGAGCTGATCTCCAAACCGTATATCGCGATTACATTGCAATTAATGGCGCGCTTTGGCGTGACGGTTCAACAGGATGGCTGGCAGTGTTTCACTATCCCCGCGGACAGCCGATACACCAGTCCCGGCGCGATTGCTGTCGAGGGTGACGCCTCCAGCGCGTCTTATTTTCTGGCGCTGGGCCTGCTTGGCCAGGGGCCGGTGCGGATCGACGGCATCGGCAGGGATAGCATTCAGGGCGATATTGCATTTGCGCAATTTATAGAACGGCTGGGCGGAAAAATTACCTATCAGGATCAATGCCTGATTTCCGAGAGGGCGCAAAGTGTTGCGCAACAGGCCTTGCCTGCATTCGACGAGGATTTCAACCTGATTCCCGATGCCGCCATGACCGCGGCAGTGCTGGCTCTGTATGCCGACGGCCCGTGCATGTTACGCAATATCGGTAGCTGGCGCGTCAAGGAAACCGATCGCATCCATGCCATGCATACTGAACTGAGCAAGCTGGGCGCGGTGGTCGAGTCGGGCTCAGACTGGATTCGTATTGCTCCGCCTGCGGCCGGTAAATGGCAGACGGCGCAGATCGCCACCTACGACGATCATCGTATGGCCATGTGCTTTTCGCTTGCCGTATTCGGACCGGTTGGTGTCACTATCCTGGATCCTGGCTGCGTCAGCAAAACGTTCCCAGGCTATTTTTCGGTCTATGACGCGCTGGTTGCCACCTCGCAGGAAGGGGCGTCATGACTGGCGCAACGCAAATAGACGATCGCATTCCTGTTATTGCCATTGATGGTCCGACCGCCTCTGGCAAGGGTACGGTTGCAGCCCGGGTGGCTGATGCGCTGGGCTGGTCCGTGCTCGATAGCGGTGCATTATACCGGCTGAGCGCGCTCGCAGCGCTCAGGCGCGGTGTGTCCGACACCGACGAGCAGGTGCTGGCCGACATTGCACGACAACTGGATGTCCGATTTCACGGCGACAAAGTGTTGCTTGACAACGACGACGTCACAGAGCAGCTGCGCCAGGAGCATATCGGTGACATGGCCTCGCGGATCGCACCGCTGCAACCATTGCGCGACGCTCTGCTGGAGCGCCAGCGAGCGTTTCGGCAGGCTCCCGGCCTGGTCTGCGACGGCAGGGATATGGGAACCGTCGTCTTTCCTGACGCGCAACTTAAGATTTTCCTGATCGCCGACGTCGATGCGCGCGCGCAAAGACGCTATAACCAGTTGATCGAAAAAGGTTTTTCTGCTAATCTTGGCGACTTGTTAAAGGATTTGAAAGCGCGCGACGACCGGGATCAAAACCGTCTGGTGGCGCCACTCAGGCCAGCAGATGATGCCGTGGTGGTCGATTCTTCCCATTTAGGCATTGATCAGACCGTCGAGTGCATCCTCTCTCATTGGCGTAACAAGACGTAACAGGCTGGTTAATGGGACAGGATTCATCCGACAGGTAAGGGGTAGCTAAAGGGTTCGGTAATCAGGGGCCCGGTAATGCGCTCGCGGGCCTGGCCGGAGGCTTTTAGCGTTTCTCGTTGCGTATTCATATCCGTTGTGCGCCTGCTCGTAAATGTAGCGCCGGCAGGATTGCAGTTGCAGTATCTATTTTGCAGTACTTTTTCTCTGGAGGCAGCCCGTTTTATTGCGGCCTCACAGGTACAGGGCAGTTTTTCAGCGAGCACGGCAGGTGCGAAAGTCACCTGCGTTATCGTTGGATTCCAAGGGCTTTCGTCTGGGTCAGACGAAAGGTTTTTTCACTCCGCCGCGGCAGGCTGTTCTGCCAAAGCGTGTTTTTAAGGCCAGGAGACCGTGACGGTCCCGGGATTTTTCTAATGTCATCCATTTCTTTACAAGACGCCACTGGTGGCGAAAGCTTTGCCGATTTATTTG
>DATGQC010000076.1:0-7012 GCA_035304425.1 Advenella sp. | reverse complement strand
TAGGGCAGCGGCATCTCGCGCCCGCCGAAGGGCACCTGATAGCCGGGAATGGCCACTGCCTTGAGCAGCGCGCGGCGAATCATGCGCTTGGTCTGTTCGTCCAGATAGGCAAAGTTATAAGGTTCTGCAATGGCGTTCATGCCCGTTTCTCCTTCTGTGGCGGAACCTGTCCCGCCTCTGTTTCCTGGCGCTGTTCCTGGTCCGACCCGGCCTGCGCATCGCGTTTTCTCATTTTGCGAATCAACTCTAGCTCGGCCTGGAAATCCACGTAGTGTGGCAATTTCAGGTGTGATACGAAACCGGCCGCCTCGACGTTATCGCAATGCATCAGCACAAACTCTTCCTGTTGCGCGGGCGAGGTAATCTCCTCATCGTATTCGGCCGCGCGCAGCGCACGATCGACCAGGGCCATGCCCATGACCTTGCGTTCGTTATAGCCAAAAGCCAAACCGTAGCCTCGCGTAAATTGCGCAGGCTGGTCTTTGGAGCCGACAAACTGATTGACCATTTCACACTCGGTGATTTCGATGTCTCCTGCCGGGACGGCAAAGTCCAATTCTTCAGGTTCCAGCCAGACCTCGGTAAAGCCGATGCGGATCTCACCCGCAAATGGATGATTACGGCCATAGCCGCGCTGCGTGGAGTAGCCCAGTGCAAGCAGAAACCCTTCATCGCCGCGGGCCAGCGCCTGCAGCCGCTGCATCCGGTTGCTCGGAAAATCAAGCGGCTCGCGGGTAATATCGGGAACCGGCTGGGCGCTGTCCGTTTCTTCGCGCATCAGCCCTTCCTGCGCCAGCAACCCCAGGACGCGCGGAAAGCCCTGCCCTGTTTCACCTGCGGCAGTGTCGGCCTGCGCATCTGCATCCGGGTGCAGCGCGTCCGGCAATGCCGGCTGCTGCGTGGCGGCGCGCTCATCAACAGCAGCCTGAGCCTGCCGCACATCACCCTGCTGCGACGCCGGGGACGGCTCGCCTTCGGCCTGCAGGGTAAAGTCCAGCAGACGATGCGTGTAGTCGAAGGTGGGGCCCAGCAGTTGTCCACCCGGCAAATCCTTGTAAGTCGCGGAAATGCGTCGTTCCACCTGCATGCTCGTGGTGTGCAGGGGACGGCTGACGCAGTAGCGACTCAGCGTGGTGCGATAGGCTCGCAACAGAAATATCGCTTCCAGCAAATCGCCTGCCGACTGCTTAATGGCCAGCGCGGCCAGTTCCCGGTCGTACAGCGACCCTTCGCTCATCACCCGGGCCACGGCCAGCGGCATCTGTTGCGCGATCTGGGCCAGCGACAAGGGCGGTACGTCGGTAGCGCCGCGGCGTTTCTGATCCAGCAGCCGATGCGCATTTTCAATAGCGGTTTCACCGCCTTTTACAGCAACATACATCGTATTCTCCTATAGCACACTCGCCACGGTACTGCGTGGCAAAGCCATCAACTGGCGCTGGCTGGTCATAAAAAAATCCAGCCCCCTGGGGAAATCGTTTAAGCGATCGCGCGCCGACCAGAACCGCTCGCACAGCGGCAGCGTGACGGCCCGCTCAGACTCGATACCCGGCCCGTTGAGCGCAACCGGGCGCCCGCCTTCCAGGCTGTCCAGCTGGACAATCACCGTGCATGACAACTCCGGATCGCGATCGGTGCCGCGGCGAAACTGTTCGAGGTAGTCAACCTCGGCAGCCGTCATGATGGCCAGGTCGGCCTGCTGCGGTTCGTCTGTCACGGGGCAGGCACAATGAAAGGCCAGATTGGCCCGGACCATGGGCGTATCGAGCGCCGGACTCAGCCATATTTGCGTATCGTCATCAAACAGCGTCAGCGCCAGGGCAAAGGTAGCCGGATGCATCATATCCAGCGCCTCGGCATAGTCCGCCCGGGCGATCAGGCCAGGTTCGGACATGGCCTTGAGCGCGGCGCGAAAACTCATTTGCGCATTAAGCACAGGATCTGCAAAGGCCGGAACCAGAACGGGAGCAGTCATTCATTTTCTCCTCGAAGAAGGGTAAAGAAGTCAACTTTGGAAGCGGCCACCTGGGCTTGTCTGGCCAGACGCGCCTGTTGCTGACTGCGCGCAAGCGGCTCGATCACCGACTGCATGAGTTTTGCGTTCTCGTCGCCGAGCAGCAAGGCATCGGCCAGCGCGGCCAGCTCTGCATGACGCTTGTTGCGTCCGGCAATGTAGCTGTACCCGGCACGACCGTCCTGCAGTTGCACGACGCAACGCGTCACCGTCATCTCGCCCAGATTGAATGCCTGTCCGGTGCCGCCCGTGCGTCCTCGCACCATGGCCATGCCGGTTTCGGGCTTGCGTATGCATCGATAAGGCACACCGCCTAGCTCGGATTCGTACCCGGCCAGCGCATCATCTGCGCGTGCAAGCACCTGCATCCAGCGTTGTCGCTCGGTCGGAGCAAAGTCCGCTTTCATATGTGTTCTCCGTTTAAAACTACCTGATATTGAAAACGGTCGGCGCGGCTGACCGAAAAGGTCAATTCCACGGGATGACCGTGCTGGTTTTTGGATAGGGTGGTAACGGTCAGCACCGGCGCCGATTGCGGGATCAGCAGGCGCGCGGCTTCGTCGATGGTCGGCAGCCTGGCGCCGATCACGCTTGAGGCGCGCTGCAGTTCGCACCCGCGCTCTTTCAGATATTGACGCATGGAATCACGTTTGTAATCTTGCAGCAAGGTTTCGTAACCGGACGAAAAAAAGTGCGTCATGACGCTGATCGGCTCGTTATCGATGAATCGCAAGGTGCGATACTCAAGCACGGTGCTGCCTGGGGCCAGGGCCAGTTGTGTCAGTTCGTCGTTGTTGGCCGGGCGGCGATACACCTTGAGCAATTGCGCCCGAGCGGCATGACCCATGGCTGAGAACTGGTCGGTGTAGGCCGATTTGGCCTGCACCGGATACAGCAGCGGCCGGGTCAGCACCTTGGTGCCCTTGCCCTTGATCCGGATAATATTGCCCTCTTGCACCAGCAAATCCAGCGCTCGCCGCACTGTATGACGATTGACATCAAAGCGCTCGGCCAGCCGCAGTTCGCCAGGCAACAAATCACCCGGTTTATACATAGACAACTCAGCCCGGATAGTGGAAGCCAGTGTCTGATAGAGCGGTTCATCTTGTCTAGACAAGTTCATCATTTTAAAAAGGCAGTTGCCTGCCTTATTCCATCATACGAAGAATTTTCTGAGTCGCTGCGACACCACGTCGATCACGCTCACACACACAATAATGATGAGCAAAATGGCTGCAGTCTGTCCGAAAGCGAAGCCCCGGATCGCTTCCCACAATAACACACCGATACCGCCTGCGCCAACCATACCGACCACGGTGGCCGAGCGCACATTCGATTCAAAACGGTAGAGCGCGTACGACACCCACAAGGGCATGACCTGGGGAATCACACCAAATATCACTTCCTGCAACGCACTCGCGCCGGTGGCTCGCACCCCTTCGACGGGCCCCGGATCAATCGCTTCGACAGCCTCTGCAAACAGCTTGGCCAATACGCCCGTCGTGCCAAGAAACAGCGCCAGCGTGCCGGCAAAGGGTCCCAGGCCCACAGCCACCACGAACAACATCGCAAAGACCATTTCGTTGATGGAGCGCAATGCGTCCATCAGGCGGCGCACCGGCTGGCAAATCCACCAGGGAACCAGATTGGACGAGGATAGTATGCCTAGTGGAATACCAAAAATAATCGCCAGCACGGTACCCCAGACGGCAATCTGGATCGTAATCAACATTTCTCGCGCATACATGCGCCATTCAGAGAAATCGGGTGGAAAAAAATCGGCGGCAAACGTAGCCATATTGCCAGAGTCGGTCCACAGCAGGACCGGATTCATTTCAGCGCCCTTCCAGGCCCAGGCCAGAAACAGCAGGAACAGCCCCCATCCCAGCATTTTTGCCCAGGTCATGCGCGGCGGCTGCGCGGGCAGTGCGCCGGACATCGGGCTGGTGCTTGTCGTCAATACAGACATATTCATTTCCAGTTTATGGCAACCTGCACGCGCAGTGCAGGCCGCCATCATGATCAACTCAACTTACGAGTTTGCGCCTTCGATTTCTTTCATGCGGGCAGAGATCTTGCTTAGCTCTTCATCAAGGCCGGCAATCTGTTTTTTGCGGTCTTGTTCATCCAGCTTGCTGTCGCCGGCAATTTGCGACCGCTTTTTGAACAATTCCAGTTGACGAATAGGCAGCAACTGATCATTGTTCGAAGGCTTGAATTTGCCCCAGGCCAGGGCATTGAGCACTTTGAGCTCTTCGGGCTTGTCGCCATAACTGTCAAAGAACGTCTTGAGTTTGGCCTTCACGTCGTCGGGCAGATTTTTGCGCCATACGATTGGATCGGCCGGAATCAGCGGGGACTTCCAGATAACCTTGAGCTGGGCTGCCTTATCGGGGTTGGTCCGGTTCAAACGCTCCATGCCTTCGGTATTGAAGGTAGCAACATCGACCTGTTTGTTTGCCACCGACAGCGCATTCACTTCGTGGCTGCCATTAACAGAACGCTTGAAAATCTTGTTGGCATCGACATTGTTTTCAGCAAACACATAATAGCCGGGCACCAGATAACCGGAGGTGGAGTTTGGATCGCCATTGCTGAAGTTCAGCGTCTTGGCGTTGTCCAGCATGTCCTTTACTGAATTGATCTTGCTGTCTTTATGAGCGATCAACAGGCTCCAGTAGCCGGGTTTACCGTCTTTATCAACTGTCTGGTAAATCACTTCGCCATTGGCGCGATCGACTGCTTCCATGGCAGATTTATTGCCATACCAGGCGATATCCACTTTGTCGAAACGCATTCCCTGGATGATACCTGCGTAGTCAGGCGCAAAAAATGCTTTTACCTTGTAACCAGTCTGTTTGGACAGATCTGCCAGAAACGGTTCCCACACCGTTTTCAGATTTTGGGAAGATTCCGTAGAGATAATGCCGAAATTGAGTTCCCGCGATTCCTGGGCCTGAACCGCAGCGGCGCCCATACCCAGCGCGAACAGAGAAATGCCAAGGCGGCGAATGGTCGATTTGAACATGAATATTCCTAATGTAATAATGTTTAAGCAGCTGCCAGAACCAGGCGCGCCGGATCCCTGACGGGCGTTTTTGGTGCCTCCTGTTCTCCGAACAGAAGCGCCGTACCTATTTCCGAGCCGTACAGATCGCTCAGGAAACTGTTGCTCAGGCCGGTGATGGGGCCGTCGAAATACTTCTTGCCGCCTTTGAGTGCGACGGCATGGCGACAGTATTTCACCGCGTAATCCACTTGATGCAGTGTTACGATGACGGTTTTGCCGTCACGCTTATTGATATCTGCCAGTGTCTCCATAACGCGGCGAGCCGATTCCGGATCCAGCGAAGCGATGGGCTCGTCGGCCAGAATGATTTCGGCCTTCTGGCACAGGGCGCGGGCAATAGCCACGCGCTGCTGCTGGCCGCCCGACAGGGTTGAGGCGCGGCGATAGGCATATTCCAGCAGACCTACCCGCTCCAGCGCCCGCAAGGCATTGTTCACTTCTTCCTTGTTGAACAAACCAAGTGCGCCGCGTACCCGCGACATGCGCCCCAGACTGCCCAGCAGAACGTTCTTCAACACCGACAGACGCCCCACCAGATTGAACTGCTGAAAGATATAGCCGATGTCTGAACGCAGTCGACGCACATTGCGGTTCAAGACGCCGTCTTTCTGCATTTGCTGACCCAGCAGCTGTATATCGCCGCCGCCCCGGCGATCACCCGTGGCCAGGCCGGCCAGATGGCGCAATAGCGTGGATTTGCCGGAACCAGATGCGCCGATCAGCGCCACCATGGCGCCAGGAGCCACATCCAGTTCCAGATCGTGCAGCACCTGTCTGGCGCCGAATGTCTTGTTCAGATTCTGAACCCGAATTGCCTGAGTCATCGTATTCCTCTATGTATTTGCAGCTACCGCGGCGTTACACCGGAACCAGCCAACCGCAAGCAGCAGATATCAGCAGTCAACCGGCCATACCGGGTCGCTGCTGTTCAAGTGCCGTCATATTAAGGAAACTGTGTGACAGTCCGGTTAATTTCATTTGACATAGCAGTGACAGTTTTGCCATTTTCTGGTCGATTTACTAGACAAGCCGGAGATCGGAAGAAGAAATATTTCTTATAATTAATCAATGATTTGGCGTTTATGCAACGTAATTTCACTCGCATAACATAGACAAGCAGAGCCACACAAGAAGTGTAACAGCGGCGTTGGGCCGGTCGCAGGGATCCTGGCAGAGCCACTTCTGCACCCAGGCTATGGTGCGGCCAGCGCTGAAAAAATGCGCGTGATGCACATGACAGGTGCGACCCGCCGACCAGTAGCGCATGACGCCCAATGCACTCAACTATCATCACGCAGCAACAGCCCGCATCGCCTCGCGCGGCACAGGCGCGTGCCCGGCAATAGCCAGACCGGCAGGGCCCTGACCCGAATGCTCGCACGCTTTGCCCGGCCAGCCATGAAGCAGCGCTTAGCGTTGCGCCGCGGGTCCGGGAAACAGCAAAAGCATCGCAAACGCGATGGCCAGTGCCGCTGCAGCCATCATAAAGAGCAGCAGATACTGGCCGTTGGAATGGGCGAACACAAATGACATTGCGTAGGCTGCGGCCGCCTGCATCAGCGCAAACGAGGTGGTTGCCCTGCTCCAGGCAGTTTTCTGCTCTGACGGGGAATGCGGCAGCATCTCGCGCAGGCGCCCCAGTACCAGCGGCACGATGCCCGGCGTGAAGGCGCCCACCGCGAAGCTGGAAATACCAAGCAAAACGGGAGCCGTGGTCAGGATCGGCAGAATCACCATCAGCAGTTGCAGCAACAACGCCCCGCGCAGCGTTAAAGCATAGCCAATGCGATCGGCCACTGCACCGGTGCACAAGGGCCCTGCCACTGCCCCCAAACCATAAATCACCCAGAAAACCGAACCGGTATTCACTCCCCAGCCCAGCCCTCGCGCGACGTAATCGACGAGAAACACCATATGCGCCACCAGCC
>DATGQC010000075.1:0-4198 GCA_035304425.1 Advenella sp. | reverse complement strand
TGGCGGCACAGGTGATCTCGCCCTGCACAAGTTGCTGCCGGCGCTCTATCACTTGCACCGCGATGGCCGTCTGCCTAAAGACATGCGCATCCTGGCATTGGCACGCAAATCCTTGAGCCGCGCGGCCTACCAGGCGTTGGCCGAGCGCCATTGCCGCGCCCAGGTGGCGCGTGCCGATTTTGATGCCGACACCTGGCAGCGCTTTGCCGAGCGACTCGACTACCTGGCCATGGATGCAGGTCAGAGTGCTGACTACGGCCGCCTGGCACGTCATTTAGGGCAGTCCTGCCAACGTGGGCGCATCTACTACATGGCTACTGCCCCGGACCTGTTCGAGGATATTGCCGCCTCGCTGGGCACCGCAGGGCTGGTCACCGAGGACAGCCGGATCGTGCTGGAAAAACCCATCGGCCATTCGCTGGCATCGGCCCAGGCGATTAACGCCGCCATTGGCGCCGCCTTTGCCGAACCGCAGATTTTTCGTATCGACCATTACCTGGGCAAGGAAACCGTCCAGAACCTCATGGCGCTGCGCTTTGCCAATGCCCTGTTCGAGCCGGTGTGGCGTGCCGGGCACATCGACCATGTACAGATCAGTGTCTGTGAAACCCTCGGCGTGGAAAATCGCGGCGCTTATTACGACCGCGCCGGCGCAATGCGTGACATGGTGCAGAACCATCTGCTTCAACTTCTGTGCCTGGTGGCCATGGAAGCCCCGGTGCGGTTCGATGCCGAAGCGGTGCGCAACGAGAAGGTGAAGATTCTCGAAGCGCTCAAGCCCATCCAGGGGCTCGACGTCCGAGACAAGACGGTGCGCGGTCAATACGGCGCCGGGCGGATTGGTGGGCATGACGTGCCCGCCTATTACTTCGAGAAAAATGTAGATAACGACAGCGACACCGAAACCTTTGTTGCGCTGCAGGCGGAAATCGACAACTGGCGCTGGGCCGGCGTGCCTTTCTACCTGCGCACCGGCAAGCGCTTGGCGAAAAAAACCTCGGAAATCGTCATCCAGTTCAAACCGGTGCCCCATCACCTGTTCAAGGGCGATGAAGCCAACCGGCTGCTGATTCGCCTGCAGCCGGAGGAGCGCATCAGCCTGCAACTGATGGCCAAGACGCCGGGCAAGGGCATGCACCTGGAGCCGGTTGAACTGGATCTCAATCTAGCCCAGGCCTTCCAGCAGCGACGCTGGGATGCCTATGAGCGCTTGCTGCTCGATGTGATCGAAGGCGACTCGACCCTGTTCATGCGCCGCGATGAAGTAGAAGCCGCTTGGCAGTGGATCGACCCGATCCTGCAGGGTTGGCAGCAGCATTACCAGAGCCCGCGCAGCTACCCGGCCGGCAGCAGCGGTCCGGAACAGGCCCACAGCCTGCTGGAGCTGGGCGGGCGCGAATGGTTGGGCTAGCACATCTATTAATAACGCGCGTGCCGCAAACCGTAACGAGAACTCAGTTAGCCCTATACCCGCCTGTTTTTTGTCCGGCTGCGCTCAGCGTGAAGCACTTTCTACCCGTCACCGTTCACCGCGCCTTGTTGTGAACTGGAGCGCAACAATCTCACCCTGATACCAAGGCGCAGCCCCTTGCTGGTACGGTTCGTTTGGCCCGCGCTAGGCTTCAGGGGTGCGGGCGACCATAGGCTAATATCCAGAACAAAAAAATTCTTATTAGCATATGAGGTTCTAAAAAGAGCAGCCGGGCTTAACTCCCATAACGAGGTGCATAAATGCTCATTTTCTTTGCCAGCCTTGCCATACTTTTACTCGGCTACAAGTTCTACAGCCCATTTGTTGAAAAACAAGCGGGTATAGACCCAACAGCCATAACACCTCAACAACGCTTGCATGATGGTGTTGACTACGTTCCCATCAGCCCCGCGCGGGCTTTTTTGATTCAGTTTTTGAACATCGCCGGGATTGGTCCCATTTTCGGCCCTATTCTTGGGGCCCTGTATGGTCCGATCGCGCTGGTCTGGATTGTCATAGGCAACGTGATCGGCGGTGCGGTGCACGACTACTTTTCTGGCGTCATGAGCCTCAAGGAAAACGGCAAAAGTCTGCCGGAGATTGCAGGCAACTATTACAACGTGATTTTCAAAGGCTTCATGCTGGTCTTCACCTGCATGTTGTTGTTTTTTGTGGGTGTGGTTTTCATCATGAGTCCGGCGGGACTGCTGAGTAACCTGTCGTATTTCGAGGGCACATTACTGGCGGGCAATACGTTCTGGGTATTGGTCATTCTGGCCTACTATTTCTTCGCGACCTTGCTGCCCATCAATAAGATCATCACCAAACTGTATCCGCTGTTTGGTTTGCTGATGATCGTGATGACCAGCCTGGTTGCTCTGGCGGTGCTGTGGGAAGCTCCCCACTTGCCCCAGATCACTGGTATTTTTTCCTATTTCAGCGGCGATCATGCGCATGATTTCCTGGTTCCCAACCCTGATGGCTTGCCTGTGTGGCCGTTGCTGTTCCTGACGATCACCTGTGGCGCTATTAGCGGTTTCCACTCCACGCAGTCCCCGATGATCGCCCGCTGTCTCACCAATGAGAAATATGCTCGTCCGGTGTTTTATGGCGCGATGATGTGCGAAGGCATCGTCGCCTGCGTCTGGGCAACTGCCGGGATCGCCACGTTCCCCGGCGGTTATGTAGAACTCAAAGCCATGCTGGCCCAGGGAGGACCGGGCTTAGTGGTTAATCATATCGCCACCAGTTACCTGGGCGTCTTCGGTGGTGTTATGGCGATCCTGGCGGTGGCCATCTTCCCGATCACCTCCGGCGATACCGCATTCCGCTCGCTGCGCCTGACGATTACCGATGCATTCAATATCAGCCAGTCCGCCATGCACAGACTGGCTCTGGCGGCGCCGCTGCTGGGCGTGGCGTATCTGATGACGTTCCTGGACTTCTCGCTGATCTGGCGCTACTTCGCCTTCTCCAACATGCTGCTGTCCACCAGCGTGCTGTGGCTGGCAACCAAGTATTTGTTGGACAGGGGCAGCTTCCACTGGATCGTCAGTATTCCCGCCGTTATCGGTACTTCTATAACCATTTCTTATATCGCGACGGCCGGTATTGGCTTCAGCTTGCCGATGACCTACGCCAAACCGATAGGTATCCTGATCGCCATAGCGTGCCTCATCGGCGTTGTCATTCAGCATAACCGGAACAATGCCAACGCTTATGCGGGGCCGGAAGTGTAATCCGCCGAGAACACTCGGCAGCACTCACCGGGCACACGGGGCGAACTCGAAAGAGTTCAGGCCCCGCTGTGCTTAATAGGGCATGACGCAGGGCGAGCGGCGTTTCTGGGTTCACGCATTTGTAGCAAATCAAGCACGGTATCCTCGACTCAGCGACCGCTTGTTGCGACCCACCTTCGGAATGCAACAGGCCGTTGAAAAGCGTAGGCGAGGCAGCCCAGACGAGACGCAACGCAGTAACAACCGCGCGATTCGATCAGAGCATCATGCTGGCGATGCCCAAGGCCTGCAGGCAACAGTAGCAAAGCGACAGACGCGCGCCGCCCGACAAGCGCGTATGGCGGCGCCGTGACGGTCCGCGCACCCTGCGCCAGAACGTGCTTTACCGTAGAATCCCCCACGTTTTGTCCGCCATCTGGGTTTCTTGCCATGTCCAGCGTCTTTCGCCCCGAACTGCTTTCTCCCGCAGGGACCCTCAGGTCCATGCGCTACGCCTTCGCCTATGGCGCCGACGCGGTTTATGCCGGCCAGCCGCGCTACAGCCTGCGGGTGCGCAACAACGAGTTCGATCACGCCAACCTGGCGCTGGGCATCAATGAAGCACATGCGCAGGGCAAGCAATTTTACGTGGTGGTCAACATCGCGCCGCACAACGCCAAGTTGAAGACCTTCATCAAAGACCTGGAGCCGGTGGTCGCCATGGGCCCGGATGCACTGATCATGTCCGACCCGGGCCTGATCATGCTGGTGCGCGAGCATTTTCCGCAGATGAACGTGCACCTCTCGGTGCAGGCCAATGCGGTGAACTGGGCCAGCGTCGAGTTCTGGCGCCAGCAGGGGCTGACGCGGGCGATCCTGTCCCGCGAGCTGTCACTGGAGGAAATCGGCGAGATCCGCGAGAAAGTCCCCGGCATGGAGCTGGAAGTCTTCGTGCATGGCGCCCTGTGCATGGCGTATTCCGGCCGCTGCCTGCTGTCGGGCTACATCA
>DATGQC010000074.1:0-3938 GCA_035304425.1 Advenella sp. | reverse complement strand
TGCATTAGAATGCACTCATCCCCAAGCTGGCAATGTGTTACGCAGAGCGTAACATCAAGGGTGCCAGGTGGCCCGCAGCGCGGTGACGGGCACGCCTCCCAAAGCCACGCCCAGTTGTCTGGCGGCCGCTACCGTCGCGGGCGCGAGCTTGCGAAGGACGCGAGGCGTTAAACGCTCTACCGGACCCGATGTGCTGATAGCGCCAAGTACAGCGCCTTGTCTGCCGCGAACTGCCGCAGCCACTGCGGCCGCGCCGGTAGCGCGTTCGTCGCGGGCCCAATGAAAGCCCTGGCGTCTGATGCGTTCATAGAGATCGCCCGATTCGCCAAGCGCGGCAAGGATTGTTCGTCCCGGCGCACCTCGCTCCAGGGGCAGGAGCTCTCCCGATCGCGGATGATTGGGGCGCGCACTGGGCCCGTCGCAGCGCATCAGACAGCTGCGCAGATTACCTTCGTGCAGGTAGAAAGAGGAGCTTTCGCCGGTTTCCATGGAAAGCTGACGCAAAATCGGTTCAATCACCGACCCGACGTCGTACTGAGCCTGATAGCGTGACCCTATCCAGCCGGCTGCCGGTCCCAGCCGCCACATTCCGTCATCGCCCTGTACCAGGAAGCGCGAAAGGGCCAGGGTACGCGCCAGCCTGAGTGCAGTGGGCTTGTGCATGCCTGTGCGGCTGGCCAGTTCGGTGAGAGAGAGAAACACTTTGTTGTCATCGTCAAACGCTTTGAGCAGGGACATAGCGCGAATAACGGCATGCACATGCTCCTGACCCGGCGTAGGTGCGATATCCTCAGGGGTTTTCAAAAATACCGGTTGCCTGGATGGCGTATCTGAGGTTTGTACACGGTCTTTCTTAATCATGCGTCTCTCCAGGTATGCGATGTCTGCCATTATCATTATGTATGCAATATTACGTCTGGCGTAATGTGTTGCCTGCTTTCAACACACCCAATATCATAGACCACTCCAATATCAAACAGAGACACAGCGATGCCCATCCGAGTAAGCCACGTCCGACCCCGCCTGCCTGATCCACATTCCCTGGGAAAGAACCGGGTGCTAATGGCTGCGATCGGAAATCGCCTTACCCGGTATCGCTTCGGCTGGGACACCGGGCTCACTGCACAGCACACCCTTGAGATGCCGCTTGACGTGCAGTACGCCTGTTTCCACCCTCATCGTCCGATAATATATGTTGCATGCAGTAATGGCGGAGTCGCAACCCCCGGGGATCGCCATTGCCTGGTCGCGCTGGCGCTTGAAGATGCTGAAATAAGAATAATGGCTAAGCCGGTAGAACTTCCATATCGGCCTCTTCATGTCGCGCTAGACATACAGCAACGTCGAGTTGCTTTGGCCTATAACCGGCCAGCTGCGGTCTCTGTCCACGAACTGGACGAGGTTGGCGTTATACAGAACCGTAGGTTTCTGCTTGAAGGCGTCGATCTGGCAGGTTATTTTCCACATCAGGTTCTGCCAATGCCTGATTGCTGTGATTTGCTTTTAACGTGCCGTGGCGATGACGCGACGGCATCGCGTGCAGAAAACCCGGGCTCATTACGCGTGTTGCGAGCGCAGCATAATGCGATGACTTGCGTACAGATCGTTTCTCCGAACAATGGTTTCGGCTTCGGACCACGAAATTGTGCTTTTCATCCGAATAAATGCCTGTTGTATGCAGTGCTGGAACGTCAAAACAAGCTCGCCGTATTCCGACACCGGAACGGTTCCATCGACCCCGAGCCATCCTGGACTGTCCAATTACTGGAAAATACAAACCGGCGTAATAACCCTCAGCTTGGCGGCGCCATCATCATTCATCCCAACGGTCGATTTGCTTACGTAGTTAACCGCGCCCATCCTTTGCCTGGCGAATCAACTCAACAACCTTTTCACGGGGAAAACAGCATCGTCGTCTTCCGACTGAATGGCTTAACCGGAGCGCCGGAAATCATGCAAAGAATGGCGCTCAATGGGCTGCACGCACGTTGCATTGCGCTGTCCGAGGACGGTATGGTCTTGATCGCCGCCTTTCGACAGGCCGGGCGAATATCTGGTGCTGCAGGCATCGTCACTGAACTGTCAGCTGGCTTCGCTTGTTTTCGTGTATTGGATTCCGGACACTTATCACTCGTCAATCAGCAGACAGTGGACGTTGGAGAGGCGCAGTTATTCTGGGCGGATTTTGCGCCTGACCCCGAACCGTGAGGACATTTATCGTCAAGGATGCCAGGCCGACACAATATTGCTATTGACGGATGGACGCAGACTCCCGGCTAACGCATATGACAGCTGTTGTGCGGCCTCCAGTGCTTCAGAAGCGTACCCCTCTAAAACCGATTCGGTAAGTCGGGAAATCGGACCGGAAATGCATAAGGCTCCGAACAATTTCCACTGCGGTCCGAAAACCGGCGCCGAGATGCTGGACACCTGTGGATCGCGTGCACCCAGTGAAATGGCATATCCTTTCCTTCTTATGGATTCATACGGTTCGCCTGGCTCTCCGGAGAATGCAAGAATGGCAAGGCCCGGGCCGCCGATGTCCAGGGGCAGGATCGTACCCATTCGGACATGATGGCGCACCGCTTGTGGGCCTTCTACGCGCACGACACAAACGCGCCGCGCGCCTTCCCTGACGTAAAAAGTGGCGCTCTCTTTGGTTTTCGCCGTGAGTTCCCGCAAGACCGGTTCGATAACTTCCTGCGCGTTGAAGGTTGCCTGATAGCACGCGCCCAGCCATCCTGCCGCTCGTCCGAGCCGCCAGGCGCCATCTTCTTTCTGAACCAGATAACTGTCTGCTGCCAGGGTTCTGGCCAAACGCAGAACAGTGGAGCGATGCAGCCCGGTACGGCGGCTTAATTCCGCCAAAGAAAGGCTGTCCTCATCCATGCCGAACGCGCCGAGTACGGCAAGCGCCCGGCGTACAGCGACCACGCCCCCGTCGCCTGATTCCTCTGCCGCTGGTGCGGGGGCCGTTATCTGGGTTTTCTGTTTCATGTGATAGTCCATGTCTCATTAGACGAGACGCTATTGTATTTGATAGAACAATGAACCACAATCTTTTCCACTTCAATATTGAGTAACAAGATAAATCCGCGATTTTCCGGACCGTCAAGAATCTGGCGCTTCCGGTGATCTGCGGCAAAGAAAAACAGTATCTATATCTTTTAAAACAAGTGTTTTATGGAGTTAAGCAATTGACTAAACCCAATAATATAAACAAAGACTTTGAACGCGTTTGCGCAGACGTGGTTGCCAGGGCAGCAGTATTTCAGCCTGCGATTTTGTCTGATGTGAACGGTCGCCGCGGAGCGTTGCACGGAAGAATCAAAGCGCTGCGACCTCATATGAAACTGGCTGGCCCCGCTTTTACCGTCGAAGTTCGTCCTGGCGACAATTTGATGATTCATGCCGCACTGGCGCTGGCCAAACCCGGTGATGTTCTGGTAATTGATGGCAAAGGCGATCAAACCTGCGCGCTGATGGGCACGATTATGATGAACGCCGCGCGCCAACGTGGTTTGGCCGGTGTCATTCTGGACGCGGCAGTGCGCGATTCTCTGGATATCGAAGAGATGGATTATCCCGTTTTTTCCGTTGGCACTAATCCTAATGGCCCCACCAAAGAAGTCGGCGGACGTGTCGGACATCCCATTTCATGTGGCGGAGTAACAGTGCATCCGGGCGATTTCATCACGGCAGACGCGGATGGCGTGATGTGCATTGAACGCGAAAAGATCGGCGCGCTGATCGAAAAAGCGCAAGAAAAAGTCGACGCCGAAGCGCGCCGTATTGCCGGAATCAAGGAAGGCAAACTGAGCGCGCCGTGGTTGACCAAGTCGCTTGTGACTGCGGGAGTACTGCAGGAAGGTGAAGAACTGTGAGTAGCAAGCCTGTTATTCTGGTGACTGCTGCAGACCTGGCCCCGCAGGCAGTTG
>DATGQC010000073.1:0-10606 GCA_035304425.1 Advenella sp. | reverse complement strand
GGACTCGCCGGTCAGATAATACAGCGCTTCTCCGGATCCCTTAATGGTATATGACTCGTAAAAGTGACCAAGAACGATGCCGCCCACCGCCAGCAATACCGGATAAAATTTCCATACCTTGGCATATCCTTCAAAGATGGTATGCCCCTTTATATTCATGAGTTGGTAGTTGGCAATAATACTCACGAGCAGGTATCGAACAAGCAACGCCAGGGCAAGCCCCCACATCAGGGTATACCCATAATGGGCTCCTGCCACAGCGTTATCGACCAGATCCCCTGCCCCTAACCAGGTAAGGACCAGCACGATTCCAGGCCCAAAGGACTTCACATAGCCCCAAAAAGTCGAGGGTATCGGCGCCCCCGCAGACGCCGGATCGGCGTTGGTTATCGTGTTTTCGGGAAACGACGGCGCAGCCGCCTTCCCTGACGCTTCGATGTCAGTTGCATTTACACTCATTGCTTTGTCTCATCCTTGTTATATATCATTATTTCGCCTGTGGCAGATGCAGCCGATTTGTTTAATGTCATGTGGCCAGGCTGCACCGGTATCCACTCAGGCGGTGACCATTTCAAGGTCCAGCGTGGTGGTCCGGCGTAACTCCCGCGGGTATTTTTTATCGTCAAAAGGCAGACCCCGATGCATCGTCGCACGGTTATCCCAAATGACGAAATCGTTTTCTTTCCAGGCGTGCCGATAGACAAACTGGCGATCGGTTGCATGCTCAGTCAGCTCACGCAACAAGGCGCGGCCTTCGGGAACGGGCCAGTCGATAATATGCGAGGCATGCGAGGCCAAATACAACGACTTTCTTTCGGAACGCGGAATGACGCGAACCAGAGGATGGACTGCGCCGGGCAGTTTGGCTTTCTCTTCTTCGGAAAACTCGAAACCCAGTACATGGCGCGAATAAACGATGGAATGAAAAACAGCCAGGCCTTGGATTTTCTGTTTGGTCTCTTCATCCAGAAAATCATAGGCCGCACGCATATCTGCAAATTCAGTGTCTGCCTTGACCGGCGGAACCACCTTGGCTGAGAGCATGGAATAACGCCCGGCCGGATCGTTAAAGGACGCATCAGTATGCCAGAGCCGATTGCTCAACGAGCTGACTCGACGGCGATCATCTGCTTTGAGCACCTCGCCTTTGTCATTTACATTTGAAATATCCGTGAGCGCATTGGTTCCGAAACGGTTTTTCTCAAGCACCGAGAGCGACGTTTTAGTGTGCAATTCGCCATCCAGACGCTGAGCGAATGTGAGTTGTTCCTCATTGGTCATAGGCTGGTCGTGAAATACCAGCACAGCGTATTTGTCCATCCCGTCCCGGATAGCCTGTAATGATTGTTCGTCGGCGACTCGAAGATCCACGTGGCTGACCTCGCCAACAAAATGGGGATGCACAGGTGCAATTGATAAACTCATGATGACTCCTCCAGGTAGCAATAGGCATATCTATTGTTGTTCGCTTGTACTGACAGGCAAGCCAGCCGCGCTTTCCGGCCGCAAGTTGCAGCTTGGTCGCAGTTGGTTTCACAGCGGCTGTCGCCAAAAATGACTACGTAATCATATTTTGCGACAAAAGTCTCGGGTCGGCAATATGCAATTGATACTGGTTGTTACACCCCACCTTTGAAAATCAACGCGAGCCCGAGTTTTCCATTAGACAAGCTACCGAATCATGGCGAGCGATGCCGGCCTTTGCATAAAGTATGCTTCTGGCTTCGGCTGGTGCCATGTGCCGCGTCGTATGTGTATGCCGCCTGGTGTGTAAAACGGCCTCCCATCGCCGGACCCGTTGCGTCGCCGCCGGTGGAGCAATATGCGATCTTCCCGCTGCAGCATTGAAACGGCCGCAATCGACGACGACCAAAAAAGGTTTCCAGCGCCAGCAGATCAAGGCCCAACGCGCCGGGCCGGTTGGACGCCCCTGGCGCCAATACAGGGCCGACAGCGCATACGCATTAACATACGCCGCCGCGACTATTTATCGGTAAAATACGCGAGCCCGCAAGCGCAGACGGGTACCCGGTCGCCACGGAAAGCCATCGCCGCTGCATCCCCGTCAAGAAATCCTGCCGAACAACCGCCGGTCCTTTTATGAAAAAAAAATATATTTATCCTTTTTCATTGCTGTTCGCTCTCTTTTTTTGCGCCAATGCGCTGGCCCAGTATGCGATCGAGTCGATCCCAAACCCCAAGACCCGCGGCTACAACTCTTATGTAAGCGATCCGGATGGTCATTTGTCTGCCGGTACAGCGGCAGAGCTGAATCAGATCAGCACAAATATTGAGCAAACCAGCGGTAGTGAATTCGCCATCGTGGTGGTGAACGATTATCAAGGCTCCAGCGACTTTAGCTTCGCGCTGAACCTCTTTACTCACTGGCGGATCGGCAAACAGGGCAGTGATAACGGCTTGCTGCTGTTTCTTGCGATGGACCGGCGCGAATACCGGTTTATCAGCGGCTACGGCATTGAAGGTATATTTCCCGATGCATTGCTAAAACAGATCGGTGAGAACTATCTGGTGCCTTACCTTAAGTCCGGCAACCCCGATATGGCGATATTGGCCACGGCCAAGGCTGTTGAAAGCGTGTTCCTTTCTCCTGCGCACCAGCTTGAACTTGCCGGCTTGCAAGCATATCAGCCCACCTTTTGGAATAAGCACGCGAAATCATTTGATCAATCGCTTCTTATCATTATTCTATTTTCTTGCGGTTTTGGGTGGCTCAGCTGGGCGCGAGAGCGCGCCCGAAGAAAATATGCGGTTTCAAAGAAACGCTATAAAGGCCATGCGTTCTGGTACGCGCTGTTCAGCTATCTGTTTGTTTTATTTCTTAGTTTATTTGTATTTGTCTTTCTGGAAATTGTCGAAAAGGCCTACCAATTCAAAAACCTGCCCTATTTTGTAGCGGTGTTCGGCGCCCTGCTTCTCTTCTTTCATTATCGCGAAGGCATTCAGTTTCTCAAACGGAGCAGTAAAGATGAAAAAACCGCGCTGCAAATGCAAATTTCGTTTGTACGAGTCAGTCTCTTGCCGTTGCTGCTGTCGCCCTTGGCCTACATGGCTTACTTTGAGCTTGTACGAAATCAGAACAATGTGCGAGCGCGGGCTGTACCGCCGGCCAGGAAAGGAAACTGGTCACGCCTGAACCGCGACTCGCTCAGAGTGGCAGATATTGAAAAATATTTGGGCAAATTACACTTGCGGGAAGAGAAAATTGGCGCCAGGTCATTTGAAATCTGGCGCGACGACGCCACCGGAAGCATCGACCTGATCGGGTTTGCCGGGAATAAGTCGAAACAGTACGGCATTTGTCCGTCATGTCATGGCAACACCCTGGGCCAGCCGCGAACAAAGGTGCTGAAGCGCCCGACCTATTCGAAAACAGGCACAGGAGAGAGGATCCAGGAGTGCGCTTTTTGTGATTATAAGCATTCGCTTGGCGTGATCACGCTTGCCACCCTGCAACGCCCATCCGCTTCAGGATCAAGTTCAGGATCCGGCAGCTCGGGCGGCAGCAGTTCCTCGGGCAGCAGTTTCGGTGGCGGTTCCAGTGGCGGCGGCGGCGCCGGTGGCCGATGGTAATACCCAAAACCGGTGAATGACGGATACAGGCATGCGTACCCACACGCCGCCGTCGTAGCGACAGTTGTGACGCAACATCAACCGCCTTTACAGTGAAAAGTGGCCTCCTGCCACGGTTTTTCTCAAATTTGACTTGTATTGTTATCAGTACATGTATATGATTCCATACATCCTTACATGCATACAATCAGAGGAGACTTTGCATGCGCCACACCTATTTACGTGCGGGCCTGCTCGCCGTCATACTTGGCTGCGCCAGCAGCCTTGCCGCCCACGCCGCAGACAAGCCGCCGGTAAAACTGGTCGTGGGCGCCACGCCAGGCGGTACCACCGATCGCGTGGCCCGCGGGATCGCCCAGGAAATGAGCAGCATTCTTGGACAAACCGTAATCGTCGAGAACCGGCCGGGCGCCGGCGGAAATATCGCTGCCGACGCTGTTGCCCGCGCCCCCAAGGATGGCAACACGCTGTTGATCAGCTTTACCAGTTTTACAGTGAATGCCACGCTTTACAAAAAACTGCCGTTCGATCCGGAAAAAGATTTCACGCCCATCACCATGCTCGCTGAGGTGCCCAGCGTTTTGATCGCCCGCAAGAATTTCCCGGCATCGGATGTCGCCTCGCTGATCGAGATGGCAAAAAAAGACCCTGGCAAGTACTCTTTTGCCATTGGCGGCATGGGTTCCTCCCTGCATATGGCCACCGCCAGTTTCGAGATGGGCGCCAAAATCAAAGGCCTGACGGTACCGTATAAAGGTACATCGCCGGCCATACAAGACGTAGTAGGTGAACAGGTGGATCTGATGTTTGCCAGTGCCGTCAACGTGATGCCGCTGGCGGGCGGCGACCGCATCAAGATTCTCGGTGTAACCAGTCCTGAACCCATGAAACAGTTCCCGTCGGCGCCGCCTATCGGCGACACAGTCAAAGGCTTCTCGTCCAAAGCCTGGTTCGGGATGTTCGGGCCTGCCGGCATGTCCAAAGAACGTCTGGCACAGCTGCACAAGGCTGCGGTAGAAGGTGCGCAGCACGAGAATTTTGTGAAAATGATCGAACCCGAAGGTGGTACCGTGGTCACCAGCACGCCCGACGAATTTGCCCGGTTTGTGTCCGAAGACATTAAACGCTACGCCGACGTCGTAAAATTCACCGGAGTAACTGCCGACTGACGACCCATATGATTGATAATCCCACGCCTCGCTACTACAAAATTTACCGCCTGTTGAAACAGGCGATAGAAAATGGCCAGTATGACCATCAGGAAGCGATGCCGGGAGAAAATGTGCTGGCCCAAACGTACCAGGTGTCGCGGCTGACCATCCGCCGATCGCTGGATCTTCTGCAAAGCGAAGGCCTGGTCGAGCGGCGCCAGGGTTCAGGAACCTTCCCCCTGGCCCGCAATGTTGCCACGCAACCGCTGTCGGCAGATATCAACAAGCTGGTGGCCCATTTGAATAAAATGGGCCTGGGCACCCAGGTGCGCCTGCTCAGTTTCGGGTACGAAACCGCCAGCCAGATGGCGGCCCGTCAACTGGAATTGCCCGCCAATAGCAAAGTGCAAAAAGCCATTCGCGTTCGTTATCACGACGACAAGCCCTTTTCCTATCTGATCACCTATGTGCCCGAGGATATCGGACGGCGCTATACCAAAGAAGACATGACCAAGCAGTCATTGCAGATGCTCTTGAAAGCATCCGGCATCAGGTTAGGCTCGGCAGAACAGGCCTTTACCGCAACGGCCGCCGATGCCCATCATGCCGAGGCGCTGGATGTAGGTATCTCATCGCCTTTGCTGTGCATCAAGCGCTTAACCCGCGACACGCAAGGCCGCCCGGTCGAATATCTGATTGCCGTCTACAATCCGGAGCGTTTCGAGTATCGCATGGCGTTATCGAATAAACGCTCCAAGGGCATCGACGGCTGGATTGTGAACGACACGCAAGCATAGCGTGGCACAAAGCGCCCAGGCACCCGCTCGTGCGTGCCGTCGCGCCTCAGATAATCATAATAATAACGACGGTTGTCGCGAGCCGGGATAACCACGCCGGCGTTGCGTCAATTCAGTATTCGATACTTGTGAGAACGAGTCAGATAAACTACTATGCAACAATCACATTGGATTGGCTAAAGCTGATGAAAGAACGCAAGTTTGCATGCACTCGCATCAAAATATCGAAAATAGCGGATATAAGACAGTAAATAGCGAATAAGCACGACAGCCTGTTTCGCCTGATTCGAAAAATCCTCATAAATACCAAGAGATGACGACGCAGAAAGAAAATAGCACCGAATTGGACAAATACGCCTTCACCGCCAATCTGGTTCTGATCGCACAAATCGCGACCATCATTTCCGGCATTACGATCGGGATACTTATCTACACAATCGATCTGCCCGTTTACTATTTATCTTTTATATTATTATTTCAATTATTGGTTATCCCGTATTTCTTCAGCAATGCCAAACTGCTAAAACAAAAAAAACAGCGCCGTCAGGTCATTCTCACCAACGGCATCAGGAGTAACGCTAAGATCATTTCAACCGAAATGGTAGGCAGCGGAGGCGACATCGATAACTATTATACTTTCGAACTCCGTCCGGACTCGTTGAACACGAATGTTACCGCGCTGGAAGCGTTAACGAGCGAAACCTATGCGCTGGTGTGCAGACAAAAAGAAATACCCATACGGTATCTTCCCGAAGATCAGGTTGCTGTTATCCTTGTAGACGAAATCGCACCTGAATAGATCTGTCGACATCAGGCGGCGCACGTCTCGACTTTGAACTGAACACTGGGAGCCACGTCAAAGACGATCACGTTTCGGCGATTGCTCTTTTCAATCCCGGTAAATCGAACCGAGGGTTTGTTCTTGAGTTTATAGGTTTTGGAGTAGTTAGCCAGATGACTGGTTTTGCTCATGAACACTTGAGAGGCAATACCGCCCGCCACACCCGGTTGATCTCCAAAGGAAATCGCCTTTATCGTTCCCTTATTGTGCACAGGCGCGCCGCAAAACAAAATTCGGAAGCACGGATTCGGCGCGAGCAGGTGCGTGCCGAAATTCGGGTAAGGAAGGGGCGCCATGCCGGCCGGCGGCGTTTTGCAGCAATCAGGAAATCCCAGGAATCCGCCACCCAGTGATGTCGTGTTATACATCGTAATGCTCCTAAAAAAAGGGGTTCTTATGCCGTACACTGTAAAGCTCGGCACGACGTAAAGGTATATCGTTTGTAATAGTCATACTGCCGGCATGCTTGGGGGTTCCCGTCGCGCCGTGCGTATGCAGATGCACACAACTTGCGTTTTTAAAATTTGCGCCGGTTAAATTGGCATAGTCAAAATTGGAATAGGAAAGATTGCAGTGCTCAAAACTGGCATTTTCACAGTCTGACTTCTCAAAAACCGCATATTGCATCTCCGAATGACTGAAATCGGCATTGCTTGCTTTGGTTTCCGACCAGATCGTCTGGTTCAATTTGGCATTGGTCGCCGATGCGTGTTCCAGGCAGGCACCGGTGAAAACCGTCTCGTTGCCTTCCAGGTTATCCAGTTTGGCGCGCAATAAGTTGCACTGGGCGAACATGGATCCGCCGACATGTGCACCGGTGAAATTCGCATCATCCAAACGTGCTTCCGTAAACTGGCACGCAACAAACCTCTTGCTGGAAAAATCCTGTTCTCGCAGATCACATCCGATAAAGACCGCCTGATTGAACAATTTCCCCGCAAACTCAGTCTGTCTCAAGTCGCTTTCTAAGAATACGACATTGTCCAGATCCACTTCTCCAAATCGACACAGATCCAGATCGGTCTCATGAAAAATACATTTTACGATCTCTTTACAATCCAGGCGAGCGCCTTGCAAAGGCGACGTGCGTATTATGGAAAGTGCCAAGCGGCAGCCGTCCCAGATCGACTCATTCATCGCGCTATCATTGAAAGTCGTATCAACAACCTGGCAATTATCCAAATGAATGCGCGACATTTCACAATTGGTGAAAATACAGTCGCTCAAATCAACAGATTTCATTATAGAATCTGTCAACTTGCAGGCATCCAGCGTACAGTCTTGCAGATCGCAATTGATAAATTGAGTCCTTGAAAAGTCGACATGATCAAATATCATTCCTGACATGTCCAGGTCTTTGAATACCAAGTCGGAAAAAACCTCGTTGGCGCATGGCTCTCCACGCTCAAGATACCCATTAAGCTTGACGTTATCCATTATCGAACACTCTGAACACGCCTGCCTCAGTGTCGCGGAACACCGGATACAACTCCAGCTGATCTTTATACGCTTCGCTCGTGCTGGTCGTGTGGTCTACATCCACTTTCGATACGTTCGTCCTGAACATGACAGCGCCATCAAAACAACATCCAATCAGATTGGCCTTTTCCAGTGAAGCCTGAATCAGATTCGCGTTTTTGAAGCTGCTGCCTTTCAAATCCGATTTGTGAAAAATGGTCTCGCGCGCAATGACATGTTCAAAACTGCATTCTCTCAAAATAGCATTAGAAAAATCTGATCCTGATATATCGCTGTAGTTGAATTGGGCTCCCGTGATTCTGGTGCCGATAAAATTACATTCCTTCAATCTGCTTCCTATAAACCTGGCGCCCGGCATATTAACATCGTCTTCAATAAGTAGATTATTCAGATCACTCTTGGTGAAGATACAATTGTTCAGTTCGGTTGTCATGAAAGACACATCCACCAAGCAGGTTTCATCAAACCGCGAGCTGTTCAGATGTGATTCCACAACAGCCCATTTATTGAACGTGCAGCGTTCGAACACTGTATCGTTCATCTTCATTTCAGACCAGATGCAGGAGTCGAAACGACAGTCCACAAAAGTTGCATTATCAAATTCAATTTGGTCGCTAATATGATTGGCGAAGGTGCAACCCACTATTTTTGATTCCGTTACCTTCATTTTAAGGAACTGCGTTTCCCGGAACTTGCATTGCTCAACAGTCGCATGGCTGAACAAGGCTTCACTCAGATTCGCCTTGGTCAAATCCAGCGACTTCAGAACGCAGTTGCTGAAGCGGACCCTGGCCAGCACCGCTTCAGAGAAATTGATGTTGTTAAGCCGCGCTCCATCAAAATTGACACTCTCCAGAAACGCGCCCGAGAAATCGGCGCCTTCGAGCACAAGGCCGCTCAAATCCGCACCCGTCAGATCCATTTGCGAAAGATCGCCGCCCAGCCGGTACCGTCGCATCACTTCGGCGCGCAATGGTGAACTGGTGGTCATATCCAAGGCGGGTGCCGCCGCTTGGTATTGCACAGAATAAAGGTAAGATTTGCGAACCGATGACGTCAGCGTATCGAATGTCTCATCTGTCTGATGTCGGGCAGAGCCCTCCGCGCCGCTTGATGCCAGGGCCTTTGCATTCTCCATCATGCTCATATCAGGCGGGCCCGATATATCTATAGGCAAGGCGTCTGTGGCAGCATGCGCGTGGTCCAGCATATCGGCCAGGCGCTCCATCTCTGGATCGGAAGATTCACGCATAAGCGCGATGGCCTGGCTTTGCGCATCCTGTGCCAATTTGGTTTGCCGATCGGGATTATTGAAAAAAACATCCGGCGCCTCCGGCGGGCCGACGAAGTCCGGCAACACCGCTTTATAATCCAGCCCCTGGTTTTCGAACCATGATTTGACCTGTTTCTCCTGATGACCAATGTATAACCTGAGGCGGCGCCCCAGTTTATCTTTTCCCACTGAATAGTCTGTCTCATCATCCGCGCGCAGCAAGGCTTCCGGCACAAGCTCCTCGTCTTTTTCGAGGTGATGCATGACCTTTTCCGGGTCCAGTCTTTGCATCATTACGTTTTCATAATGCTCAAAACTTCTCGGACTGTCGCAATATTCAACGCCGGCCATGACGACTTCCACGTCGTCTGCTTCCGTATCCAGAATCTGCACCGAACCATGGAACATCAGGATGTATGACTGCAACTCAGGCACCAGCCAGACTGTCGAAGCACGCATATTGTCTACTTCGCGTAAATATTGACGATGATGCTCGTCGCGCGCCAGCAGCAGGAATCTGGCCTGCAGCGGAAGAATAGTGTTCTGCCAGCATGCCAGTTCGGGGTGCATATTCCACACACGAAATGTGCTTCCCAGCGGTACCTGCTCCAGATGACGCCACTGCTGGTTTTCTGCGGCCGTATTGAAGATAGTCGGATCCATGTCCGGCAGAAACCCGGGGAAATCGTACTTCTGCCACTCCTCGCTAAAGCTCCCTTGCAGCGCCATTTTGACGGGATGGCTTGGGCCTATGGGTCCAAATGAGGCAGGTACGGGGCGATCGCTTTTTTTTCTAACTCCTCGCAACGGATCTTCCACGTTTGGGGCCGGTACAGCGCTGGTACCATTCATATGCACCGGATCAATGCCTTTTCCCTCGGGGTTCTGGTCAAAGGCAGGGCCCCCGAAGGCATGAGCCCAATCCAACGGCATCCGCTCGAATGACTCGGCCTGTGTCAGTGCATTGCCCACCCAGTAACGATCGCCATGTACGCGCAGCTCTTTATGCAGATCCCCGACTTCCACTCTGACCATGCACTGCGTTTTATCAGGCTGGTGCGCCGTATAGGCAAACCCGCTCACAAGATATTCCGGGTGGGCCTTTGGCATAATCTGATCAAGCACACCACCACTATCGAGCGTTGGCAGTACTTCAGCCCAGATTTTCTGATCGGACTGCAAGTAGGGACCTTTACCATCTGAAGAGATAAGCACATATACGCCGCACGACAATCGGGTTTGACCTCTCCATTGATATGGCCTGGTCAGCACCCCGGCACGCATTGGTTTTATTGTTTTCATGATTTTACGTTTGCGATTTTTTGCCTTTGATATATTCCGCGTATACCACGCTCATCTTTTTTTCCTGCTTAACCCGTGAACTCGATCTGGCGTTGTCTTCCCTGTTAATCGTTTCCACCTTCACCTGCCATAGACCGACATTATGCCGGTTTGGCGACGGCAATAGAAATCT
>DATGQC010000072.1:0-6533 GCA_035304425.1 Advenella sp. | reverse complement strand
CGGCGCAGGCCGAACGGGTCGCGTTCACCTGAAGGCTGCAGGCCAATACCCCAGATGCCGACCAGCGTTTCAATGCGCTCGGCAATGAACAGAATGGCCGATATCAGGTTATCGTCGTTGACAGGCGTAGCGAAACGCGTGCGGTACTGGTCGTTGAGCGCCCGAACCACTTCGGCGGGTTCGCCATCGGCCTGGGCGTAGTAGCCGCCCATGATGCCTTGCAACTCGGGGAACTCGCCAACCATATTGGAGGTCAGATCGGCCTTGGCAAGCTGCGCCGCGCGGTCGGCCAGGCCGACATTGGCGTTCAGGTCTTCGGCAAGGCGCGAGCTGATGCGGCGCAAGCGTTCAATACGTTCATGCTGCGATCCGAGTTTGTTGTGATAAACGATGTTGTCCAGTTGCGCGACCCGCGAGGCCAGCGGCAGCTTTCTGTCGGTCTCGAAGAAGAACTCTGCATCGGCCAGGCGCGGGCGGATCACCCGTTCGTTGCCCTGGACAATATGATGCGGATCGTCTACCTGCATGTTGCTGACGATCAGGAATTGATGAATCAGCCTGCCGCTGGCCGGATCGAACAACGGAAAATATTTCTGGTTCAGACGCATGGTCAGAATCAGGCATTCCTGCGGCACCGCCAGGAATTTTTCATCGAATTGCCCGACATACACGGTCGGGTGTTCCACCAGGGCGGTAACCTCATCCAGTAGCGGCGTTACCTCTGCTTCGTCACCCAGCGAGGCGCCCAATGTTCTGGCGGATGCATCAAGCTGCTGGCGAATGGCCGAGCGGCGTGCGTCGAAAGACGCAATGACACGACCCTTGTCTGCCAGCGTTGTCGCGTAGTCATCAGCATGCGCCAGCGTGATAGGACCTTCGCTCATAAAACGATGGCCGTGTGTACTGTTGCCGGCGTTGATACCCAGGATGGTAAGAGGCAATACCGTGCTGCCGTGCAGTACGACCAGGCCATGGACCGGCCGTACAAAGCGTACGCTGGTCTGGCCGTCGGCCAGTTGATAACGCATCATCTTGGGAATGGGCAAGTCGGCCAATGCCGATTCGATCGCGGCCTGCAGCACGTTTTGCAATTGCGCGCCGGCAGCGGTGCCATGGGCAACCAGATATTCCTGCTTGCCATCGGATTCGCGGGCGAGCGCTGCCGGCGTCAGGTGCGACAGATTCTTTGCCGCCAGTTTTTTCTGCAGGGCGGGCGTGGCCTGGCCATTTGCATCCAGTCCTACCTTGACGGGCATGAGCTTTTCGGAAAACGGCTGGTCGGCGGCGACGGCCAATACGCTGCTCAAATGCGCTGCCAAGCGGCGGGGCGTCGCATAGCATTGCGTCACATTGTCGGGACCCAGCAGATGCTGCTTGGCCAGGGCCTGTTCGAGGCTGTCGGCGAACACCTGTCCGAGCTTTTGCAGGGCCCGGGGTGGCAATTCTTCGGTAAATAGTTCAACAAGTAAGGGCGAATTCATGATACTGCCTTGTTATTCGTGAGCATGGGGAAGCCCAGTTGCTCGCGTGAATCATAGTAAGCCTGGGCGACCTTGCGCGACAGATTGCGGATGCGCCCGATATAGGCTGCGCGCTCGGTAACGCTGATGGCGCCGCGCGCGTCAAGCATATTGAATGTGTGGGCGGCCTTCAGGACCGATTCATAGGCAGGCAGGGCCAGTGGAATGTCGACCAGACGGGCGGCTTCCTTTTCATAATCGTTGAAATGCGCAAACAACATATCGGTATTGGCATATTCAAAGTTGTAGGTGGACTGTTCCACTTCGTTCTGGTGGAATACGTCGCGATACAGCACTTGTTCGCCATTGGGTCGCTCGGTCCATACGAGATCGTAAACACTTTCTACATTCTGCAGGTACATGGCCAGCCGTTCCAGGCCGTAAGTGATTTCACCCAGGGTCGCAGGGCAGTCCAGGCCACCTACCTGTTGGAAATAGGTAAATTGGGTCACTTCCATGCCATTGAGCCAGACTTCCCAGCCCAGTCCCCAGGCGCCGAGTGTGGGGTTTTCCCAATCATCTTCGACGAAGCGGATGTCATGTTCCTGGGGGTTGATGCCCAGCGCTTTCAGCGAACCGATGTACAGATCAAGGATTTCCGGTGGCGCCGGCTTGAGCACAACCTGATACTGATAATAGTGCTGCAGACGGTTGGGATTTTCGCCATAGCGGCCATCTTTGGGACGGCGCGATGGTTGCACATAGGCTGCGTGCCACGGCTCGGGTCCGATGGCGCGCAGAAAAGTAGCGGTGTGCGATGTGCCGGCTCCCACCTCCATATCGTAAGGCTGCAGCAGGGCGCAACCTTGGGTATCCCAGTATTCCTGGAGTTTCAGGATAATCTGCTGAAAAGTTAGCATGGACGGACTCAAGATAATTAGAAAAAGCTGAATCGCCGATTTTAACGGATTTGCTGCGGAATTCGGCTGTTTCTTGCGAGATGGCAACCATCTGGGCGGATTTTGCGCGCGGAATGATTTAAAGTTCTGGTATCCCGAAAATGGCAGTCTGGAGATCTCATGTCTGAATTAATCAAGTCTGAAATACGTGGTCGCGTCCTTATTTTAACGATCAATCGTCCCGAGGCGCGCAATGCGCTCACCTACGACACGTCATTCGCGCTCGCAGATGCGCTGGACCGGCTTGATGCCGATGACAATCTGACCGTCGGTATTTTACGTGGTGAAGGCAATACCTTCTGCTCCGGCATGGATCTGAAGGAGTTTGCCCGTACCCAGCGTCGCGCGGTGGTTCCGGGCCGCGGGCTGGGCGGTCTGGCCGAAGCCCCCCCAGCCAAGCCGCTGATTGCCGCTGTCGAAGGCTATGCGCTGGCTGGCGGATTTGAACTGGCTCTGGCCTGCGACCTGATTGTCGCCGCCGATAACGCTAGCTTCGGACTGCCCGAAGTCAAGCGCGGGCTGGTTCCCGGTTCAGGCGGCATGCTGCGCCTGCCGCGCCGCCTGCCGTATCACGTGGCCATGGAAGCCTTGCTGACAGGCGATATGATTGCCGCTAAACGCGCTCACGCGCTCGGTTTGGTCAATGATCTGGTGGAACCCGGCACTGCGCTGGAAGCTGCGTTAAAATTGGCGGAGAAGATCGCTGCAAACGGCCCGCTGGCGGTTCGCACGGTCAAGCAGATCGTGACCGAGTCCCAGGACTGGCGCACAGACGATATGTTTGCCTTGCAGAACCCTCGCATGGCCCACATTTTTTCATCGGAAGATGCCAAGGAAGGCGCCACAGCCTTCGCCGAAAAACGTCCTCCTGTCTGGAAGGGCAGGTAATTTTTACTAGCAAATACATTCAATCATGACAACTGTAATCAAACAAGATGATCTGATCCAGTCTATTGCAGATGCAATTCAGTTCATCAGTTACTACCATCCGGCCGATTATATTCAGCACCTGGCGCGTGCCTATGAGCGCGAAGAAAGCGCCGCCGCCAAGGACGCGATTGCCCAGATCCTGACCAATTCGCGCATGTGCGCCGAGGGCAAGCGCCCTATCTGCCAGGATACGGGCATTGTGAATGTATTCCTGAAAGTGGGTATGGACGTGCGTTTCGAGCTGTCCGGTACCCTGCAGGAGGCTTGTGATGAAGGCGTGCGCCGCGGCTATCTGGATCCCGATAACAAACTGCGTGCGTCAGTGCTGTCAGATCCGATTTTCGAACGCAAAAACACCAAGGACAACACGCCCTGTATCCTGCATGTGGAACTGGTGCCGGGCAATACGGTGGATGTGCAGGTTGCTTCCAAGGGCGGCGGCTCTGAGAATAAATCCAAGTTCGCCATGCTCAACCCCAGCGATTCCATCGTGGATTGGGTATTGAAAACCGTGCCGCTTATGGGGGCAGGATGGTGCCCGCCGGGCATGCTGGGCATCGGTGTTGGCGGCACTGCCGAAAAAGCCATGCTGATGGCCAAGCAGTCGCTGATGGAAGACATTGACATGTACGAGCTGCTGGCTCGCGGCCCGCAGAACAAACTGGAAGAGTTGCGGATCGAACTGTACGAAAAAGTGAATGCATTAGGCATTGGCGCCCAGGGCCTGGGCGGTCTGACCACGGTGCTGGATATTAAAATCAACACCTATCCGACCCATGCGGCTTCTAAGCCCATCGCCATGATTCCTAATTGCGCGGCGACCCGCCACGTGCATTTTGTGCTGGACGGGTCGGGTGTGGCCGACCTGACGCCGCCATCGCTGTCCGATTGGCCTGACGTGCATTGGGCGCCGGATTACAACACCTCTAAGCAAGTCAATCTGGATACGCTGACCAAAGAGGAAGTGGCCAGCTGGAAGCCGGGTCAGACGCTATTGCTGAACGGTAAAATGCTTACCGGCCGCGATGCGGCGCATAAGCGCATTCAGGACATGCTGGCCAAAGGCGAACCGCTGCCGGTCGATTTTACCAACCGCGTGATCTATTACGTTGGTCCGGTGGATCCGGTGCGCGAGGAAGTCGTGGGGCCTGCCGGTCCAACCACCGCCACCCGCATGGACAAATTCACCGACATGATGCTGGAGAAAACCGGCCTGATCGCCATGATCGGCAAGGCCGAACGTGGCCCGGTCGCCATCGAATCCATTAAGAACCATCGTTCTGCCTACCTCATGGCCGTGGGCGGTTCGGCCTATCTGGTATCCAAAGCCATTCGTGGCGCCAAAGTGGTCGGGTTTGAAGACCTGGGCATGGAAGCGATTTACGAATTTGATGTGAAAGATATGCCGGTCACCGTCGCTGTCGATTCCAGCGGCACCTCTGTGCATCAAACCGGTCCACGCGAGTGGCAGGCGAAAATCGGGATTATTCCGGTGCCTGCATGATGGGCTGACGCTCTGCTCGCATGATAGTAGAAAGGCCGGCAACCGGGTGTTGCCGGCCTTTTCTCATATTTACCGATGAAGCATCAAGCATATTTACCGATGAAGCATCAAGCATATTTACCGATGAAGCATCAAGCATATTTACCGATGAAGCATCAAGCATGAATCTGTTGCTTGATATGTATCTCACTCATTCGTTATCCGGAAAGAGCAGGGCAGATGGCTGCCGGGGCCAGATACTTGACCACGGCATAGCCCGGTACGAAGCAGACAAGGCCTTGCGGGTTAACGTAGCAATCCCTGCTTTGTCAGCCAATCCTGGATCAGCCCTGATACCTGGCGGGAATTCGTATCCATCATCAGCATATGGCTGTTGCCGTGGATACCCTGCGCCGGCAGGTCCAGCAGATCGCCGTGGCCGCCGGCCTGGTTCAGCGCCGCGCGGAAACGTTCCTGACGTTCCTTGATGCTCTTCCAGAATGGATAGTCCTGAATGTAATCGCCCCAGACCCATAGCATTGGCACGCTTCGCAAGGGTGTCAGATCCGTTTTGTCCGGATCGGGTGAGCCGCTGGGTTCGACCAGCACCACAGCCTTGACTTTGTCCGGGTATTTCAGCGCTGCGTTCAGTGCAAAATTGCCGCCCTGACTATGCACCACAATCACGCAAGGGCAGGCTTGTTGCACATACTGGTCGTAGGCGCGCTGTGTGCGCGCGTCGTTTGTCGCCCAGCGCGGTATGCTTTGTTTGGTGAACTGATCGAAAGCGGCCACTGGAAAACGTGTACCGGGAATCGCCGTCCGAGCTTGCGGGTCGGTCGCATAGGTCTTGCCAATGCGAAACAATTCCCAGGCTTCTTTTTTGGTGCGGAACACCGGCTCGCCCTGGAAAATTTCGGGGTAGCGCGCCCAAGAGGCGCGGCCGCGTTCGACGGCATCGCTCACATACACGTTCCAGCCGTCGCGCAGAAAATCCATTTCCCAACCGGGATTGCCGTCGGGTTTGGTTTCATACGTCGTCCCTGACAGGCCACCGCCGTGCCACATCAGCATGGGCACGCTGGCGCGTGGATTCTCCAGGATGGTGTAGCGGGTATACATTTGCCCGGCCACAAAATCGCCATTAGGATCCAGCGTTACCGGCGGCGAGCCGGGGCTGTACACCATTTTCTTGGTTGGCAATCCCTTAAGTGTGACCTGTTCGCCACCAATGTGATAGCTGCCTACTTCCTTTACGTTTAACCCGCCCGTTTGCGCGCATCCGGCCAATAGTGCGATGGCTGGCAGCGCCACCGCAATCGTTCGCATAGCAATACCCATGTTGTCTCCTCTTGCGGCTAAATCCTGGCGAACGCCAATAGCGCCACGCACTCGGCCGCTTAACGAATGCACGACGGCTGTTTTGTCCATTTTCGACGATTATAAGTGGTAGCCTGGGTCGTAGTGAAAAATGGTCAGTAGCCACACACCAGAAAGCGAGAGCGGTGCCGGCATCGCTAAGCCTGCAACTTCATGTGGTACGCCAACCTCATTCTGATATTCATCAATGCAGCCTTTTTGCGTTTCGTTTATTTTTCCAAACGCGCAAGCGGCGTCACGATCAAGGCGGCATATCGACGCCTGTGCTGGTTAAATGAAAAGCAACACGCTTTCCTTTCAAATTGATCAATATGCAATCAC
>DATGQC010000071.1:0-6693 GCA_035304425.1 Advenella sp. | reverse complement strand
TGGCTGGAATACGGCCGAACAGCACGTCGCTGTAAGAGATCATGGGGAAGGTGAGCGGGGCGCCCACATAGGGAATCAGATAAGGTTGCTCGCTGGCACGTGCGGCAAGCGTGCCCACTGTCGCGGTCTCGCCCCCGGCGGCCAGCATCGATAGGGCAAAGTGCTGTCGTGTGCTGTCCTGGGGGGCGGTCAGACGAATGCGACGCACCATACCGTCGGTGTCGGGCACAATATTGATAAAGCCCAGTGCTCGGGCGGCCTGGGCGAGCTTGGCAATGGGATCGACCGGCAGCTGTTGTCCGGGATCGGCCAGGAAGTTGGCCAGCACCACGTTGCCGTTGCGTTCGATGGCCTGCGCCAGTTGCTGATCGACCTGGGGATCATGGGGGTCGGCATCGGCAAAAAGGATATCGAATCCGACGGCGCGCGCGTTGTGCAGCGAAGCCAGCAGATTGGCGTGAACCTTGCGCTCCCATGGCCAGAAACCGATTTGCGCCAGGCTCTTGTCGTCGATCACGATAACCGCAATATCCGGGTCAGGCTGGCGGGCTTGCGTGTAGCTGACGGCGACATCGTACAGGGTAAAACTGAAACGCGACAGAATCGAAAACTGGCTGCATAGCGCGGTTACGCAAAGAATCAGCAGTGTAACCAGCAGCCATTCCCGATGAAAGCGTCGGCCTAGCGAACCCTGCATCGCCTCTGTCGCCGCTTAAAACGTGGTGTGCAGCAGGTAGCTGCCATTGCCCACGCCGACGGGCGAACCCTGTCCGTCATTGATCGTATTCATGATTTGTTCAATTTGCAGCATCGCCTGGCCGCCGGTCAGCATCTGCTGGTCCACGGAGCGCACCAGTACGTAAACCGTCCCATTGCGCACTGCCGGCAGCAAGGTTGTGGTCCCGGTAATGCGCTGACTCCAGAGCACATCGTAGCCCTCGCTGTCTTCGGCCAGCACGACCTCATAGGCAACGGCGCCCGGAACCGGATCGAAACGAAGCTGACGGTTGTGCGCTTGCGGGTCCATGGGATGCAATACCGGCGGCGCGAGCAAGGCGTGCGCGCCCGACGGCTTTCCGGCGCGATCAGTGACCGCGCCCTGATTGCTGCCAAGCCTGGTGAGCGAGGCGCCGTCGGCCGGCGAAAAATCTGCCTGTCCCTTGATGATGGCGCTGTAGGCGCCCTGGTCCGGGCCCTGGCGGGTCCCGGCGCGCAGGATGGTGCCGCGAACCCCGGTCACGCTGACCGGGGTTCGGATCTCAAAGCGCCCCACGCCTTTGCCGCCGGGATTAACATGGCTCTGGACCTCGCCACGGTCAATCGTGAAGATGGCGTCAATGTACCCCGTGCCCGAAAAGCGTTGCAGCCGCTTGGCGGTGACCGTGCTGTTCACGGGAACCAATACCTTGCTGTTATCCGGCAGGGTGAGGGTGACGTTGCTGTTCGCACCCGTGGTAATGACTGCGCCTTCATTGATCTGGCCACCCGTCTGCGTGATCGGCGAGCCGTTAAGAAACGCCTGCCCGCGCAAATGCGAGATAGTCGCGCTGGCAGGGATCTCGTCAATCAGCGAGAACGGGATTTTCAGCTCAAAGCCGATAGGGATCTTGTATTGATCGGCGATGCCGTTGATTTCGCGGATGGTTTTCCAGTTTTCCTGGTTCTGGGTAAAACGCCGGGACAGCGTCAGCAGGATATCGCCGGGAAGAAACCGATAGGTGAAATAGTCGCCGCGTGCGCCGGTGGCCTGGCCCAAAGCGGGGCCACCGAGCAGCGAACCGCCCATAAGCGCGGTCAGCAGGCAGATCAGGATTGCTCGGGACAGACTCATGTGAGACCGGAGACGCGGGTCTGTTTGGGTAGTGCCGGGGCATCCGTGGCGGCGGGCTCGGTCACCGTTTCCAGGCGATAGCCCAGTGCGTACGATGAAACAATGCGCAGGCCGTTTTCCGGGCGAATCTGCAGCTTTTGCCTGACATTGGACAGATGGGTGTCCAGGGTGCGGGAAGTGGCCGGAATTTCGCGATTCCAGATGGATGCGCTGAGCGCATCGCGGGAGAACAGTCGCCCCATGTTGCGGAAAAACAGAACCGCCAGGTCAAACTCCTTGGGCGCCAGGGCAATGACCTCGTTGTGCAGGCGCACCGACCGCATTCGCGTGTCGATGCGATAAGGACCCACTTCAATCACTGTATTGTCGACCTCGGTCGGATTGGCGCGCCGCAGCAGCGACAGCATGCGTACCCGCAGGGTCTGCGTTGTGTAGGGTTTGGCGATGTAATCGTCGGCGCCGGCCTCGATGGCTTCGACAAGATCTTCTTCGCTGGTCCGGCTGGTCAGAAACAGCACTGGCAAGGAATAGCCGATGTTGCTGCGCACCCAGGTCAGGACATCCTTGCCGGTGATTTCGGGCAATTCCCAGTCCAGAATGAGCAGATTGAACATTTCCGGATCCCGCAGGGCAGACATGAGTTCTTTGCCGGAGCGGTAATGCATGCAATCGTACCCCATTTTTTCTACAGCCCGGACCATTTGCGCCGCCTGGGCGAGATCATCTTCTAGTATGGCAATCTTCATGTGATTTTTTTTCCTAGTATGGCGAGGCGCAGGATCGCTGACCCCAGCACATGGCCCCGCACAGCGGGAATTTAGTGCAAATTATAGCAAAACCGTTGTTTTTAATGGACTATTTCGCTGCGCAGCGTGAATGCCGAAGTGCTTGTAGGCATATCGCAGGTCCGCGGCGTGTGGTTTGATGCGTGATTCTCTGTTGTTGCAACGTACTGTTTTCTTGACGTTTTATAGGGATTGTGTTAATGTGACGGGCTACCTAGTGGTAATAGCGCTGGGTAATAGCAGTAAGACTTGTTGCTCTTTGGTTGTTTTAAGGTCTCTGTTATATGGTCGTTTCGCCGACAGGCGCTTTGTAAAAGGCGCCTTTGACGCTTTGGGCTGCCTGTTCGTGCTATGCGCGGCATGTCGGCTTTTAGCTTTCCCGGTGAAAAGATGCTGGTTCCGAATGGTGTTGCCGTGTGGCGCGTACGTGCGCCAACCGCAAAATACACTCGTCAGGAAGCAGGGCATATAACGCGACTGGCCCCGGTCATTTGTGGCAAAGCAATATTCTATTGAATGTTTCATGCAAACTTCGGGATATTTCTTTCACAATCCGGCGCGAAGACATCTTCGGGAGCACAATTTTAAGAGCAGTATCCTGGTCAGAATGTCGTGCCAAAGCAACATGCAGGCGGGCAACACAGCAACGTGCATAAAAGCAACAGTCGTGTTGGTCATCTGTAAGTGCACAAAGCCTGTGCAGGTTTTTTCAGCAAGAGAAAAACCTGTCCGAACAGTCCCGACACGCTCCGGTCATATGCCGGCGCTACCATCGCGACTTTGCTGTCCATTCTTCCCCGGGCGTACATTAACGTCAGTACGTAAAACAGACGCAAATATAAATCGGTACAGGTTTTCTGTACATGAAATAGGATAGAAGGTCATGCCAACCATCAGCCAGCTCGTGCGTAAACCGCGCGTAAGCAGCCATGAGAGCAGCAAAAGTCCTGCACTTGAAAACTGCCCTCAGCGTCGTGGCGTATGCACTCGCGTGTATACCACCACACCTAAAAAACCTAACTCTGCGATGCGTAAAGTTGCCAAAGTGCGCTTGACCAACGGTTTCGAAGTTATTTCGTATATCGGCGGTGAAGGTCACAACCTGCAGGAACACTCCGTGGTTCTTGTTCGTGGCGGTCGTGTAAAAGACCTCCCGGGTGTGCGCTATCACATCGTGCGCGGTTCACTTGACCTGCAAGGCGTCAAGGATCGTAAACAGTCGCGTTCCAAATACGGTGCAAAACGTCCGAAGAAAGCGTAATCCGCTTTTTACGGTTTTAGCCGGTTTGGTGTTCACGCACTAAAATGCTTCCTTCCCACCGGTTGGTAAGCGTGCAGCCGCAGCTGCGAGAAAAAATTATCTGCGGTACGTAAGGGGTTGACCTCTCATATAGGCAGCCACGGCCACGCAAGTGGTTCAACTGAAACAGACACTCTAAGGAAGTACAATGCCACGTCGTCGCGAAGTACCAAAACGCGAGATCCTGCCTGATCCAAAATTCGGCAGTGTTGATCTTGCAAAATTCATGAACGTTGTCATGCTGGCAGGCAAGAAAGCCGTCGCAGAACGTATCATTTATGGCGCGCTTGATCATGTTCAGGCCAAAACAGGTAAAGAACCTATTGAAGTGTTCAACCTGGCAATCAACAACATCAAACCCATCGTCGAGGTTAAAAGCCGTCGCGTGGGTGGTGCCAACTATCAGGTACCCGTCGAAGTCCGTCCTGTTCGTCGCCTCGCGCTGGCAATGCGCTGGCTGCGTGAAGCCGCGAAAAAACGCGGTGAAAAATCCATGGACCTTCGTCTTGCCGGGGAACTGATGGATGCGGCTGAAGGCCGCGGCGCTGCAATGAAAAAGCGTGAAGACACACACAAAATGGCAGAGGCCAACAAAGCCTTCTCCCATTTCCGCTGGTAATTTAAGGACACAACCATGGCCCGCAAAACCCCGCTCGAACGATACCGCAACATCGGTATTTCTGCCCACATTGACGCCGGTAAAACCACTACGACAGAACGTATTCTGTTTTATACCGGTGTGAGCCATAAAATCGGTGAAGTGCACGACGGTGCCGCAACGATGGACTGGATGGAGCAGGAACAGGAACGCGGTATTACCATTACTTCAGCCGCGACCACCGCTTTCTGGCGGGGCATGGCGGGTAACTATCCTGAGCATCGCATCAACATTATCGACACGCCCGGACACGTCGACTTCACCATTGAGGTTGAGCGTTCCATGCGTGTGCTCGATGGCGCCTGCATGGTCTATTGTGCGGTAGGCGGCGTTCAGCCCCAATCCGAAACCGTATGGCGTCAGGCCAACAAATACAAAGTGCCGCGTCTGGCCTTTGTGAACAAAATGGACCGTACCGGTGCAAACTTCTTCAAGGTTTACGACCAGCTGAAGACACGCCTGCGCGCCAATCCTGTGCCTATCGTCATTCCTATCGGCGCTGAAGACGGCTTCAAAGGCGTGGTCGATCTGATCAAGATGAAAGCGATCATCTGGGACGAAGCCAGCCAGGGCACCAAGTTTGAATATCTGGATATTCCTGCCGAGCTGGTGGATTCTGCCAATGAATGGCGCGAAAAACTGGTTGAAACGGCTGCCGAAGCTTCCGAAGAACTCATGGACAAATACCTTGAGAGCGGCGAGCTGAGCGAAGAGGAAATCAACAAGGCGATTCGCGATCGTACCATTGCATGTGAAATTCAGCCCATGCTGTGCGGCACGGCGTTCAAGAACAAGGGCGTGCAGCGCATGCTGGATGCAGTGATCGACTATCTGCCTTCACCGGCCGATATTCCTCCTGTCAGCGGTGAAGACGATGCCGGTAACCCAGTTACCCGCAAGGCCGATGACAAGGAAAAATTCTCTGCCCTGGCATTCAAGCTGATGACCGATCCTTTCGTCGGTCAGCTCACTTTCGTGCGCGTTTACTCGGGCGTTCTGAGCTCTGGCGACACGGTCTATAACCCGATCAAGGGTAAAAAAGAGCGTATCGGCCGGATTCTGCAGATGCACGCGAATAACCGCGAAGAGATCAAGGAAGTGTTGGCGGGCGACATCGCTGCTGTGGTCGGTCTGAAAGACGTGACCACCGGCGAAACGCTGTGCGATCTGGATTCTCACATCATGCTGGAACGCATGGAGTTCCCGGAACCCGTGATTTCACAGGCAGTCGAGCCTAAAACCAAGGCCGACCAGGAAAAAATGGGCCTGGCTCTGTCTCGCCTGGCCGCAGAAGATCCGTCCTTCCGCGTGCGCAGTGACGAAGAATCAGGCCAGACCATCATTTCCGGTATGGGCGAGCTGCACCTGGAAATTCTGGTAGACCGCATGCGCCGTGAGTTCAACGTGGAAGCCAACGTGGGTAAACCACAAGTGGCCTACCGTGAAACCATTCGCAAGGTATGTGAAGAAGTTGAAGGCAAATTCGTCAAACAGTCCGGTGGTCGTGGTCAGTATGGTCACGTTGTACTGAAACTGGAGCCCCTGCCTCCTGGTGGCGCCGGTTACGAATTCGTCGACGCGATCAAGGGTGGCGTGGTTCCTCGTGAATACATTCCCGCCGTTGACAAAGGTATTCAGGAAACCCTGTCTGCCGGTGTCGTCGCCGGATACCCGGTCGTGGATGTCAAGGTAACACTGTTCTTCGGTTCTTACCATGACGTCGACTCGAACGAAAATGCATTCCGCATGGCTGCTTCCATGGCTTTCAAGGAAGGGATGCGCAAGGCCCAGGCCGTTCTGCTGGAGCCGATGATGGCTGTTGAAGTGGAAACACCTGAAGACTATGCCGGTACCGTGATGGGCGATCTGTCGTCACGTCGTGGTATGGTTCAGGGTATGGACGACATGGTCGGTGGCGGTAAAGTGATTAAAGCCGAAGTGCCACTGGCGGAAATGTTTGGTTATGCAACCAATCTGCGTTCTCTGACACAGGGTCGCGCAACGTATACGATGGAATTCAAGCAATACGCTGAAGCACCGAAGAACGTTGCCGAAGAAGTCATCAGCGCCCGCAGCAAATAAACACAACAGGTGTTGCGCCTGCAGCAGGATTGTCGCA
>DATGQC010000070.1:0-8214 GCA_035304425.1 Advenella sp. | reverse complement strand
ATACGGGCCGAGGGGGTGGCAGAAACGTCGTCCAGTTTGTGGCGTTGTTCCTGGATCGCTGCGCTGTATTGCGTGGTGCTGAAAGCGATATCCAGCTCTTTGGCGTACAGCGCAATCTGATCGAGCAACTGATTGCCCCAGACAGGAATGGAAATGTCATCGCCGTTGCTGCTCAGGCGCAATGAGGGATCGCGACCGCGGTTGACGACATCGGTGAAATTGGCCTGGCTTTCCTCACAGAATCCGTCGTATGGGAATAGCCGGCTGTCATGCACGGCGCAGAACAGCAGGAACGCGTCCATGAAATGACAGGTTGCATTTGAAATACCGACAGCGCTGAAAGGGTCAATATCCAGGCAGCGGATCTCGACATACTGGATGCCGCGCTCCATGAGCGCCGTAATGGGCCTTTCACCGCGCGCGGTAGTGCGCTTGGGTCGGATCGTTGAGTAGTACTCATTTTCGATCTGCAGCACGTTGGTGTTCAGCTGAATCCACTGTCCGTCGCGATGGGTACCCAGCGCCTGGTAATCAGGCCAGGGTTGGGTGACAGCGTGGTACATTTTCCTGACGAAAGTGGACAGGTCGTTGTAGCACATTTTCAGCCCCGACTGGGCATCGTTCTGGTAGCCCAGATCGCTCATGCGCAGGCTGGTGGCGTAAGGCAGGTAGAGTGTGTCGTGGTCCAGTTCGCGCAACGGGTTGGGCCGATCACCCAGAAACGAACGGGGAACGGCCGGCGATGCGCCGAACAGATACATGAGCAGCCAGTTATAGCGGGTGAAATTGCGGATCAGGCCCATATAGCCGACAGACTGCCGCTCGGTTTCGGTGGCGCCTTCGAGGTCAAGCACCTGCCACAGAGAGTCGGGCAGCGAAAAATTATAGTGCAGCCCGGCAATGCATTGCATGGTGCGGCCATAGCGCTCGGCCAGCCCGCGACGGTACACATGACGCAGCATGCCGCTGTTGGACTTGCCGTAAGTCGCAATGGGAATCTGGTTGTCGGGGGGCAGATGTCCGGGCATCGATTGCATCCAGATGCTTTCGGATGGAAACTGGCGTGTTGCAAAGCGGTGTACGTCGGTCAGCTCTTCGAGCAAATCGTCCACTGACGTATGTGTCCCGGTAATCAACTCGATCAGCGCTTCCGAATAGTCGGTGGTGATATTCGGATGAGTCAGGGCAGAGCCCAGAAGGGTGCTATGTGGCGTGGCGGCGAGCGCGCCATCACGGTCGATCCGTAGCCCTTCGCGTTCAATTCCGCGTAGAATATGAGTTAGCGAGTCTCGATGCTGCTGTAGTGTGGTCATGCGCTGCACAAGTCGTCCTGAGGTGTCTTGAAATCAATAATTGCTGATTTTAAGGGAGTTCCGCAGCTTTTCAGTTTTAAACGGTTTGTTTCGAATTAATTAATTTGGGTGATGCAGGTGATCAAACGTCTGGCTCTGGTTTTTTTCATGGTTTTGTTGGCAGGTTGTTCGCCAAAATACGATTGGCGCGAAGTGTCCACCGCGGGTGGGCGGGTGCAGGCGATCTTCCCTGACAAGCCGCGCAGCGAATCGCGAACCACGGAAATCGAAGGCGTTCCCTATCCGTTTACCATGGACATGGCGTTGGTGGACGACCAGGTATTTGCGGTTGTCTACAGCCTGCTGCCGCAGGACAAGCAGGATGAGGCCAGCACGCGCAAGGCGGGTGAAGCGCTATTGCGCTCTGTGTACGCCAGCATGAATGAACCGGTGCCCGAGCCGTTGCCGCCATTCGGACAGAAGCTGACTTTCAGGAAAGCCGTGGGCAACGAGAACGCCAGCGTGTATGTCAAGGTATTTGCGGGCAGTGGCGTGATCGTCCAGGCCTATGCGGCCGGTCAGGATAATACGCTGCAAGAATCGGTTGCCGATGAATTCCTGAACGGCATGACGCTTCGATAGCGGCCTGTCTGCTTATTTTTAAAATGATACAATGCTGCAAAGGTCGGCGCCGATTTGTCTGATCCGCTTGCGGGCGCCTCAAAAATCCCGCTAAAAAGGTCCGTATGGTCTCACAACATTCTACTTCACAGCAGTCTGTGGGCGTGGTTACGCCCCAGTTTCTTCAGTTCGATCAACCGCTCACGCTCAGTAGCGGCCAGGTGTTGCCGTCGTACACGCTCGCCGTGGAAACCTATGGTACGCTCAACGCCCGGCGCAATAATGCCGTGCTGGTCTGTCATGCGCTGAATGCCTCGCACCATGTCGCCGGCGTGTCGGCCACCGACGCAAAAGACATAGGCTGGTGGGACAATATGGTCGGACCGGGCAAGCCGGTGGACACGAATATCTATTTTGTCATCGGCGTCAATAATCTGGGGTCCTGCTTCGGCTCGACCGGGCCGGCCTCGATCGATCCGGCAACCGGCAAGCCCTGGGGGTCAGCCTTCCCGGTTGTGACGGTGGAGGACTGGGTGCAGGCGCAGGCCCGGGTTGCCGATCATTTCGGCATCGACCGCTTTGCTGCCGTCATGGGTGGTTCGCTGGGCGGCATGCAGGCGCTGAGCTGGGCCATTGAGCTGCCCGAGCGCATCGCTCATTGTGTAGTAGTGGCCAGCACCACCAATCTGTCGGCACAGAATATTGCCTTTAACGAAGTGGCGCGGCGCGCGATTATCAGCGATCCTGATTTCCATGGCGGTAATTATTACGAATACAATACGGTGCCTGCGCGGGGGCTGTCTGTCGCCCGCATGGTAGGCCATATCACCTACCTGTCGGATGACGACATGGCCGAAAAGTTCGGGCGCGCACAGCGTAATCCGACAGAAGACGGGCGGTTCCGGTTCGGCTACGATGTCGAGTTCGAGGTCGAGTCCTACTTGCGCTACCAGGGCGAGAAATTTTCCCGGTATTTCGATGCCAATACTTATTTGCTGATTACGCGGGCGCTGGATTACTTCGACCCGGCCAGCAAACATGGCGGCGATCTGACCGAAGCCTTGCGCCCGGCAACAGCAGAGTTCCTCACCGTGTCGTTTTCCACCGACTGGCGCTTTCCGCCAGAGCGTTCGCGCGAACTGGTAAAGGCATTGCTGAAGAACGGACAGCCGGTTACCTATGCCGAGATTGACGCGCCGCACGGACACGATGCATTTTTGCTGGACGACCCGCGCTACCATGCGGTGGTCAGGGCTTACTATCAACGCATTGCCGACAGTCTGGGCCTGACGGCGGCGCAACGGGATCAGGAAGCAGCATGACGACCGGAACAGAACAAAAAAAAGTACGCGCCGATCTATTGCGCATTGCGGGCTGGATTCGCGACGATTCCCGGGTGCTTGACCTGGGATGCGGCGACGGTATGCTGCTTGCCCATTTGCAGAGCCGGCGCGGCGTCACGGCCGTGGGCGTGGAAAAGGAAGACGCCCAGGTTATCGCCTGTGTGAACAAAGGGGTGCGTGTGATCCAGCAGGACCTGGAGGACGGGCTGGCCATGTTCGATGACCGGCAGTTTGATACGGTCGTGCTTTCCCAGACCTTGCAGGCAGTGGTGAACACCGAACATATCCTCAAGGAAATGGGACGCGTTGCGCGCTATGGCGTGGTGTCGTTTCCCAATTTCGGCCACTGGACGCATGGCCTGTCCATCCTGACCGGGCGCATGCCTGTGACCGGGCAGATGCCTTATGAGTGGTATAACACACCCAATATTCATTTATGCACGCTGAAAGATTTTGAGGATCTGGCCATGCGTCTCGGATTCCGGATTCTTGAACGAGCCACCTTCAGGGAGGAAACCGAAATTTCCCTGATGCCCAGTCTGCGCAGTACGCTGGCGGTTTATCATTTCGAGACCGACAGAAAGCCCACGCCATGATAAATCTGCTCCGCCCGTATCTGAGTCCGCGCGTCTATCCGCTCTTGCTGCTGGGCATGGCCAGCGGGCTGCCGCTGGCGCTGACTGGCGGGACGTTGCAGGCCTGGGCCACGGTCGAAAACGTGCCGCTTACCGAAATCGGTTTTCTGACATTGGTGGGTGCGGCCTATACCTTCAAGTTTTTGTGGGCGCCGTTTATTGACCGCTACGTGCCGCCCTTTTTGGGAAGGCGTCGCGGCTGGATGGCGTTGTCACAGATTCTGCTGGGCCTGACTATTTGCGGCATGGGCCTGCTGGATCCGTCACGCTCGCTGTTCTGGTTGGCTGCGCTGGCCACGCTGGTGGCGTTTCTGTCGGCAACCCAGGATATTGCCTTTGACGCTTACAGTGCCGATGTGCTGCGTCACGAGGAGCGCGCGGCGGGTGCCGCGATACGGACATTGGGTTATCGCATTGGCATGGTTGTGTCGGGTGGGTTGGCCATCTGGCTGGCTGCTGTCTGGATGGGCTGGAGCGGCATGTACTTCTTCATGGGGATGCTGATGTTCGGCGCTGCGGTGCTCACCTGGCTGGCGCCCGAACCCGAGGTGACAGGGGCCAACGTTGCGCCGCGCACTTTGTATGATGCATTCACCGTACCCTTTAAGGAATTCTTTTCGCGCAAAGGCGCAATTAGTATTCTGGCGCTGATCGTGCTGTACAAGCTGGGCGACGCGTTTGCCGGCGCGTTGTCGACGACATTTCTGATCCGTGGCGCCGGATTTTCGCCCGAGGTGGTTGGGGCGGTGAACAAAATTCTGGCCGTAGTGGCAACCATCATCGGTGCGTTGATTGGCGGCGGCATCATGAGCAAGCTGGGGCTGTATCGCTCCCTGATGGTTTTTGGCGCGTTGCAGGCGCTGTCTAACCTGATGTATACCATGATTGCGCTGCACCCGCAGAACCTGCCACTGATGGCCCTGGGCGTGGGTTTTGAGAATCTCTGCGGCGGCCTGGGCACTGCGGCGTTTGTCGCGCTGTTAATGGCTTTATGTCATGTGCAATTTACCGCCAGCCAGTTTGCGCTGTTATCCGCCCTGTCGGCCGTTGGTCGCGTATTTGTCGCGGGGCCGCTGACGCCGCCGATTGTTGATGCTTATAGCTGGCCCGTGTTTTTTGTGTTTACTTTCCTTATTGCATTGCCGGGATTGCTGGTTCTGTGGCTGAAGCGTGCCGATATAAAAGCGCTGGAAAAAGATCCCTCACCGGCGCACGAGACCGGCGCTTAAACGAGACGAATGATGAACTTGACTTTGAAAGGCGCGCTAAAAACCGCGCTGCCATGGTGCAGCGTATTGGTGCTGTCATCGGCGATGGCGCAGACCCCCGCACAGCCGGAGCCTGCGGCAGGCGGCCAGCCCACCGACAGCATATCGACCACTCAAAGCAGCATGCCTGATCCCGCACAGATCCCTGACGCCCAGGTTCCGGCCAAACCACCCAAAGCGACGCCTGCTGCGCCGGCCAAACCGGTCAACGGTGAAAACCGCATCCCGGTAGGCGCGCCTGGTTCGCTCGAAGCGCGGTTGGCGGCCTGTACCATGTGTCATGGGGCAACCGGGGTACAGGGGGCGGATGCCTTTTACCCCCGCATCTCCGGCAAACCGGCTCAGTATCTTTATCAGCAGTTGCTGCGTTTCCGCGAGGGGCGTCGCGAGTATCTGCCCATGAAACGCCTGCTGGTCACGCTATCGGATGAATATTTGTACGAAATAGCGGTCTGGTTCAGTAAGCAGACGCCCGAGTACGAAGCGGTGACCCCGCCGCGCGTGTCGCCGCTTATTCTGCAGCAGGGAGAACAGCTGGTTCGCCAGGGCGCTGCCGAGCGCGATATACCGGCCTGTGTGGCCTGTCACGGCGACAATCTCAAGGGCATGCAGCCGGCTATCCCGGGGCTGACCGGCCTGACCAACGAGTATATTACGGCGCAGATGGGCGCGTGGCAGTATGGCATTCGCCATTCCGTGGCGCCCGATTGCATGGGCGAAATCGCCAGGAAGATGACCTCGGCCGAGGTGCAGGCGGTGTCTGCATGGCTGGCCAGCCAGGAGCCCCGTTTGCCCGGATCGATTAATGAATCGGCCAAAACGCCGGTTGCCTGTGGGATTCAGACCGTGTCGGGAGTGCAGCAATGAGATGGCTTTCCAGGATTTTAGCTGCCGTCGCGGTGCTTGCTCTTCTTGTAGCCGCAGTCATGTATTGGCTGGGTTCGCGCGACGGTCCGCTGGTGGCGTCGGCGCTGCCGGAGGGCGATGCGCCGGCAGCCGTGATTGCGCGTGGAAAATATCTGACTCAGATCGGCAATTGTGTCGGATGCCACACGGCAGTGGACACACCGGCATTTTCCGGCGGCAGCGGTCTGAAGACGGAATTCGGTACGTTTTTTGCCCCGAACATCACCTCCGATCCGCAACACGGTATCGGCAACTGGACCGCCGACGACTTCTGGCATGCCCTGCACAACGGCAAGGCGCCGGACGGTTCATTGTTGTATCCTGCATTCCCCTATCAGAGTTATTCGCACCTGAGCCGCGCCGATACCGATGCCATATACAGCTATCTGAAAACCTTGCCTGCCAGCGATCGTCAGGCGCCTGCTCATCAATTGCAGCAACCGTTTAATATGCGATTTCTGCTGGCGTTCTGGCGTGCGCTGTATTTCCGGCCTGCAGATGCCGTGGCGCGCACCGAGCCGTCGGGCGATGCGCTGGTGCGTGGCAGGCATCTGGTGGAGGGTGTGGCGCATTGTGCGGAATGCCATACGCCGCGCAACAGCCTGGGAGGCCTGGAGCAAAGCCGTTTTCTGCAGGGCGGAAAAATGACAGATGGCATATGGTATGCGCCCGCGCTCACCGGCGATACTGATGGTGGCCTGGGCGCATGGAGCGCTCAGGATATTGCCCAATTGCTGCTGACCGGGGCATCTGCGCATGGCGCCGTGGTCGGCCCGATGAGCGAAGCCTTGCGAGGCGTTCAGTATCTGAATCAGCAGGATGTGGGTGATATTGCGCTTTACCTGAAGTCACTGCCTGCAGTTGGTCTGAAGACCGAGCGTAGTGGCCAGGTCAACGATACGCTTTATTCGATGGGTAAAGAAATCTATGGACAGTATTGCGCTGCCTGTCATCAGGCCGATGGCAAAGGGGTGGCGCAGGCGTGGCCTGCGCTTGACGGCAATAGCCTGGTGCGCGGGCGGGATGTGACGGGGCTATTGCGGGTGATCATGGACGGTGGGTTCACGCCCACGACAGCCCAAACCCCGCAACCTTATGGCATGCCGCCATTTCGTCATTTCCTCAACGACCTGGAAATAGCGGCTGCGGCCACTTATATTCGCAATACCTGGGGTAATGAGTCAGGTGGAGTCAATCAACGCGACGTCAATCGCGTTCGCAATATGGATTGATGGCCATGAGATGGGGGCGGATAAATTAACCTTAGTGAATGGCCTCACGGGAGCTGCCGGTGTGGCGACGCCCGGTTTGTTGTTCAGCCTCGCGCCACCGGCTCCAGCTTCCAGTCATAATCGATGGTGAGCGGGGCATGATCCGAGAAGCGTTCGTCCTTGTAAATGGCGGTGGCGATGGCTTTGTCGGCAATGCCGGGCGTAGCGATCTGATAATCGATACGCCAGCCTACGTTCTTTGCCCAGGCCTGGCCACGATTACTCCACCACGTGTACTGGTCCGGCTCTTCGTTGATTTTGCGAAAAACGTCCACGAAGCCGCGGCGATCAAACACATCTGAAATCCAGGCGCGCTCCTCGGGTGTGAAGCCGGAGTTTTTGAGATTGCCTTTCCAGTTCTTCAGGTCAATTTCGCGGTGAGCGATGTTCCAGTCTCCGCAGATAATGTAGTTATGTCCGGTTTTCCGGTGGTCTTCCATCATGGCGTCGACCCAGGGTCCGAAATGGTCCAGAAAACGGAATTTGGCAGCCTGCCGTTCATCGCCGCTGGAGCCCGAAGGCAGATAGGCGCTGATAATGGTCAGGTCCTTGAAGTCTGCGCGCAGGATTCTGCCTTCGCGATCGAATTCATCGCAAGCCATGCCGGCGCTGACATTGGCGTCGTGTTTCAGGTACAGGCCCACGCCGCTGTAGCCCTTTTTCTCTGCATGGCAGAAGTAGCCCGTGTAATTGAGCGGGTGACGCAGTTCGTCGATGAGGTCGGCGTCCTGGATTTTGATTTCCTGCAGACAGATGACATCTGCATTATTATTTTCCATCCATTGAGCCAGCCCCTTGCGGAAGGCGGAACGCAGGCCGTTGACGTTGAGTGAGGTAACACGAAGCACGGGGAATCCTTTTTGATGAATCAGCGCGAG
>DATGQC010000069.1:0-4367 GCA_035304425.1 Advenella sp. | reverse complement strand
CTTTGGTCGCCTCGCGGGCTTTCCGGATGGTCGCCGCCTCGATGGCAGAGGCGCCGTTGCCCCAGGCATCGCGAATATAGCTGAGCACAGCCGCCAGTTCTGCATCATCGAACTGTTCTGCAAACGGCGGCATCATACCGTTATATTGCGCGCCCGCAACCTTGATTGGTCCGCTCAGCCCGTGCAGTACGATCTGCACCAGCACAGCCGGGTCGCCGGTCACCCATTCAGCACCCGCTAAAGGCGGGAACACCCCGGTCAGTCCCTGACCGCTGGCCTGATGACACGACTGACAGGCGGTCGTGAACAACTGCTTGCCATCAATGGCGCCGTTCTCGGACGGCGCCGCTGCCACCAGCGTAGCGGGATCGCGCCTATCGCCCAGGCCCGCAACACTATTGGGATTTGCGGAAAAAATATAATACACGCCCCATACCACCAAGGCCAGAATGACACCCAGGAGCACGCGCGGAACGGGATTATTCAGCTCGTGCGGGTCCGCATTCTCGGAAGCACGCGTCTGTTTCTTTACGCTCATTGCACTTGTTCCTTCTCTGTCGTTGCCCCCGACTGCGACAATATGTTCGCCTGTTCCGTGGACAGAACGGGGTAGGTGCGTTTCAGGCTGATCAGATATGCCACCAGGTCCAGCGCTTCCGGCTTGGCGACCACGACCTTGCCTGGCTCAACCGTACCGGATGGCAGATGCACGATTTTCTCGCCGTCCGCCACATCATCGGCATTCCTGACTTCGAACATAAACGGATAGGCAGGCATATTGCTGCCCGATGTATAGGCGCGCGGCTGGAACAGATGCCCAAGATGCCAGTCCACGCTAGGCTGGCGCACACCGATATTAAACAGGTCAGGCCCGGTACGCATGGTGCCCAGCAATGGCGGATCATCGTAGTGATAATCGCCGGCTACCGATGCGCGCCCCCAGCCACGACTGGCATCTGCGATACCTGCACCAGTGGTGCTGGGCTGCTGGGTATGACAGGCCATACATGCGTGCGCACGATACAGCTGGCGTCCGCGCAACTCCTGGCTGGTATAAGGCTTGAGCTCGGCAGGCGCCGGCTCATCTTTCAGTTGTAGAAAGGGTACGACGACCAAGGCAGATGTTGCCAGCGATAGCGTCACCATCGCACCCACAAGTAGTTTAAGTTCGTTTTCCATACCGCGTTTATGTCAGTGAAGGATTGGCCGCTGCAGTAGCGGGCGTTGTACGCTCGGTCAGGGAAAAGGCGCCGGAACGCACGATAATCAACAAGACATGTAGCGCAAAAACCAGATGGCCCAGCGTCATCAGCGCACCGCCGATCGACCTGCCCTGCAGCCATGGAATGGTGACCGCCACCGACTCCATGAATTCACGGGCAGGATTCAGCAAAGCCAGACCCTGCAATACCCCGCCGATGCTCAAGGTAATCATATAGACTGCGAACCCCGCTACTACGAGCCAGAAATGCCAGGCGATCAGACTGGGTTTGGGCCAGGCCGTATTCAGGATGCGCGGCATGACAAAATAAACCCCGCCGAAAACCACCATCGACACAAAGCCGTACATGCCTATGTGCGCATGCGCCACCGTAAAGTGGGTGAAATGTGTCGTGGCGTTGACCGTACGCAATGCCTGGAATGAACCCTGTACCGATGCCAGCGTATACATCACGGCGCCAAAGACAATAAAGCGCAGCACCGGGGAATGGCGCAGGGCGCTAAAGTGCCCTTTCAGAGTCATGTGCTGGTTGATTGAAAACGCCAGAACCGGGATGATCATCATTACGCTTTGCACGATAGACAGCGTGATCAGCCACTCAGGGATCGGGCCGCCAATCAGGTGGTGCGCCCCCACCTGACCATAGAAAAAGGCCAGTGTCCAGAATCCCAGCAACGACAGGTTGTAAGAGCGTACCGGCCGGCCAATGACCTTGGGCAGGAAATAGTAAACCGCGGCCAGCGAGAGCGGCGTATAGAACAGCCCCAATACATTATGGCCAAACCACCAGTTCATCGTGGCCTGCTCTACACCAAAGTGCACGCCAGGAACCTTGGCCACGATATATAGCGTTGGAAACCAGAACAGCGCGGCTCCCATATACCAGACAGACACGTACAGATGATGCACTTTGCGCCGCGTCAGCATCAGCGCCATCGGCAAACCAACCAGCATGCCGCCTATGGCGAACAGCACGCCGATTTGCCAGGGGATCTCCAGCCATTCCATGCCTGCGTTAATGCCAATCGCCAGGCCACCCATCCCTGCGATCAGCGCGGCATTCCACAACAGCGCACCAAAAATGACCAAACGCCCGCCCAGCAATTGCGTTCGCAAAAGTCGTGGCAGCATCCAGATAGCAAGTCCCAGCAGCCCCAGGGGCGCCCAGCCGTACGCCACACCATTCAAGTGCATGGTGCGCAAGCGACCGAAACTGAGCCAGGCGTGCTCCGTGAGCAGATCTGGCCAGTGCAATTTGAGCGAAGCCAAGAGGCCTGCGAATGAGGCCACAATCAACCAGACGACCGAACAGCCAATGAGCACAAAGGCGGGCAAGGCGCTGGATCGGTCGGCCGCCTCGCGAGCAGCCAACTCAGCCTGAGAGGTTTTTGTTTCGTCGGCCACCAGATTGGTCCGCGACACTTCATTCAGGGCGCTCTGTTGAGCGGGCCCGACTGATGGCTCTTCAGGATGTCCGATTTCTCCGGTCGAAAAAATAGTACGCGCACCGCTGGACTCCGCTTCAAACAGCCCCTTTCTAAGGGACCAGATAAAGGCAAAAAGTCCGACAATGGACAAAATAAAAGTAGCCAATAACAAGGCTGTAGGGTTCATGAGTTTCCCTTGAGTTCCAAGGCATCGGAATGAATGCCGACAATCAGATCAAAAGCCTGTATGGTAATATTTAGATATCACGCTTTAAATATTCAAATATTGAATAAAATACCGTATCAGTTACTTTTTGACACACATTGCCGCACCGCTATATCACATCTATATTTTTTAGGGTATGACAAATTGTCCCAGGCTGATTTCAGCCTCCATCAGAATCAGATTCGAATATGAATTAAACTTTCATAAAAACCATATCAGTTGAACAATCTTTACCACCACTGCGCGTGGTAATCCCTGAAGGGGATATTCATGAAATTGTATGAAGCGCTGGCTGCCGACATCGCGGCCTCTATCTATTCGGGTGTACTGCGCTCTGGAGAAAAGTTGCCGTCAGTACGGCAGGTTACCGCCGATCGCGGCGTCAGCGCCTCCACTGTATTTCAAGCGTATTACCTGCTTGAAGCACAAGGCCTGGTGCGCGCACGAGACCGCTCAGGCTATTACGTCGCGCATGGCGCCCGCCCCCTGCTCCCCGAAGCCGATACGCCATCGCAACCTACCGAAGACGCTGCATCCGTATGCATTAACGATCTGGTTTTCGACGTCCTTGAATCGACCATGATGCGTGACGTCGTCCAATTGGGATCCGCGTTCCCCAGTCCGTTGCTGTTCCCGCATGACAGACTGAGCCAATCCATTAGCAGCACAACAAGGAATCTTGATCCCTGGACCATCGTCGACGAACTGACGCCCGGACACACGGGCCTGCGCCGTCAGATCGCATTGCGCTACCTGGCCAGCGGCGTGCATGTCGACACCGATGACATTATTATTACCAATGGGGCGCTTGAAGCACTCAACCTCTGCCTTGGCGTCCTGACACAGCCAGGCGACAAGATCCTGATTGAAACCCCGACATTCTACGCAGCGCTGCAATCTCTGGAAGCGCATCATCTGGAGGCCGTGGAAATACCCACGCATCCCCGCGAAGGCATACAACTGGACGCCCTGGAACACGCCATCAAGCGCCATCAGCCAAAAGCCTGCTGTCTGATGACGACATTCCAGAATCCGCTGGGCTATCTGATGCCGGATGAAAAAAAGCAGGCGCTCGTCGAACTGCTTGCACGCTACGATATCCCGCTGATTGAAGACGACGTCTATAACGAGCTGTACTTCAGTTCTGACCGGCCCGCGCTCACCAAGCGCTTCGACACAAGCGGCATCATCATGCATTGCTCTTCGTTTTCCAAGACATTGGCGCCGGGGTACCGGATCGGCTGGGTCGTCGCGGAACGCTACACGCGCGCCATCGCCCGTCGCAAGCTCACAACGACGCTGGCGTGCCCGATTCCCACTCAGATGGCGATCGCCCACTATCTGGAAAAAGGCGGATACGACAAGCACCTGAGACGCTTGCGTAAAACCCTGCAGACGCAACAGACGCAATTTGCCCAGGCGATTGGTCATTATTTCCCGCCCGGCACCCGCGCGACCCGGCCAAAGGGTGGCTATTTCATATGGATCGAAT
>DATGQC010000068.1:0-3452 GCA_035304425.1 Advenella sp. | reverse complement strand
AGTTTGCGTGTGCCATTTATTATTCGATGGCCTGGGCGTGTGGCTGCAGGCTGCACAAATAACGAAATCGTTCATGTGACTGACTTATATGCTACCTTGGCTGCGATTGCAGGTGCCCACTTGCCGGCGGATCGGCCGATAGACGGCATCGATCAAACAGCGTTCTTTACCGGGGAACAAGAGACATCCTGTCGGGAAGGTTTTTTGTTTTATATAAAAAACGAACTTCGCGCGGTGAAATGGCGACACTGGAAGCTGCATTTTTATTGGGAGCCAGAAGTCAATAAAGGCGAAGGCAAGCTGGAGTCGCCTTATTTATTCAATCTGCTCTCGGATCCCAAAGAAGAAACGGACGTGCTGATATTCAACACCTGGGTATTGGGACCGATATTAAAAATGGTCAACGCATTTAATGAAAGCGCGAAAACGCACCCGCATACCTTGCCCGGAACGCCGGATTCACAATAACGATATGCCAGGTTGGATCAGATGAATATTAAGAGGAAAACTGTGTTTTTAGCTGCAGCAATGCTGGTGCTGTGTCATACCTCGTTTGCGGCCACGCCCGCAAATGACGCGAACTGGCCACAGCGTCCTGTCAGGTGGATCGTCGGCTTTGCGCCGGGCGGCACGGCCGATATTCTGACACGTATCGCTGCAGAACAGCTGGCGAAAAAGCTTGGCACAAGCGTTGTCGTGGAAAACCGGCCAGGCGCGTCGGGCGCACTGGCATTGAATCTGGTCGCCAATAGCAAACCGGACGATACATTGCTTATTACCGTTCCGGGCCCTATTATTTTTCCGCGCGAAGAACCGGGTATCGGTCAAGGGCTGGACCCGGTGATCATGCTCGCAGAAGGGCCGATGCTTATTGTGGGTCCCGCTTCCAACCCACAACATAGCCTCGCTGACGTTATTGAAAATGCGAAGCAGAACCCGCACAAGTGGAATTATGCGACCTCGGGCACCGGCACCTCGCAACATCTGGCAGGAGAAATGATTAATCAACTTGCCGGGACGCAAATGGTGCAGGTACCCTACAAAGGCGGTGGACAGGCCGTATCCGATGTGGTGGGCGCGCAGGTGCCGCTTGCGATACTTGGCCCCACACCGGTGCTGCCGCATATTGCATCAGGCGCGTTGCAAGCCTATGCGGTAACCACTACGTACCGCTTGCCCTCGTTAAAGGACGTCCCAACAGTGGCCGAGGCGGGGATTGAGGGATACGACGCGAGCCAATGGTTTGCCCTGGCCACGACAAAAGGTGTTTCTTCGCAACGGATCGAACGGCTTAATGGATTTCTTGCTGATATCGTCAAGACTCAGAAGTTTAGGGAGGCTGTCACTGCAGCCGGGATGAAAATCGCGCCCGGATCGCCGCAAAGCCTGTTCAAGTTCGTGCAGGCTGATCGCGAAAAATGGATGGATCTGGTCAGGCAAAGGGGCTTGGAAATAGGCCGCTGACTCTGGAGTAATTCATTTATCGTGCGCTTGCAGCGGTTTTGGTCCGACGGTATTTTCGGCACGCTCTGAACAGAAAGATACTTATAGAGTATAGGGTAGTGGTTTGGAGTCATTCTGATTTTTCATGGGTCGACGAAATAATTGCCATGCGTGATATATATGACCAGCTTTTTACACAAGTCATTGATCAGGGCATTATGGTGGTCGTTTTTCTCAGATCGACTCATCGTTAGCCACCAAGGGTATCCTGGGGACGTTAAATTGGATCACGGTATGGTATCGGCCGCGAGAGACTGAAGCGCCGGATTTCAAAGATCGGGTGGCCTCGCAGCTGGCGTCTCAAGTGGTGGCCGGCTATCTCAAGATAGCCGTATGAACTGAACATTTCATTTAACTGACGACCAACCTATTGGACTGGAGGCCGTCCGAGCGTCCCGCTCATGGAACTTTCGCTTCCCCCTCCATTGCCTGATCGCGCCAACTTCCTGTTCCCGGCGTAAACGAGGCGACTTCTCAAGCCTGTGGTCGCCTCTTGCTTAATCCACCAGCGATTTCCAATACCCTTTGCGCTACTCAACCCTGATATTCGAATCGTTGATCACGCTTGACCATTTTGAGGTTTGGTCTTGCATGAAATTGCCAAATTCGGCAGGCGACGTTGGCGCTGCCTGAATTGCCTGTTTGTTAAAAAAGGCTGTCATTTCTGGCGTATCCAGAGCATTGTGAATTTCTGTGTTCAGGCGAGAAATGATGTCTGCAGGCGTGCCTGCCGGCGCCAGCACGCCAATCCAGGATTTGGCTTCGAACGACGGATAGTATTGAGTAATGGATGGCACATCGGGCAATTGAGGGATGGGCTGTCGGGTTGTTACTGCAAGGGCTTTGAGCTTGCCTGCGCGGATGTGGGAAAGTACAGAGCTTGCGCTGACAAACATGACCTGTACGCGTGCGGCAAGTAAGTCGGCGATGGCAGGCGCCCCGCCTTTGTATGGAATATGTGTGAGATTGATACCTGTAGTCGACTTGAACAGTTCAGCAGCCAGCTGATTTGAACTGCCTGCGCCCGTTGAGGCATAGTTAAGCGCAGCGGGATCGCGCTTGGCCATCTCTACGAGCTCCGGTACGCTATTGGCCGGAACCGACGCAGGCACGGCAAGGACCAGGGCCGAAGTGCCGATCAGCGATATCGGCGCCAGGTCCTTATTGGAATCGAATGGCAATTTATACAACAGCGGGTTGATGGCATGTGTATCGAAGGCCATCAGCAATGTATAGCCGTCGGGCGTAGATCGCGCAACCTGCGCAGCGCCAATCGAACCGCCGGCCCCCGCTTTGTTCACCACTACTAATGGTTGCTTCAGGGAATCATTTAACTGGCGAGCCATGGTTCTGGTTACAACGTCGACGATGCCGCCTGGCGGAAACGGCACGATAAGCTCTATCGGCTTTTCTGGGTATGCTGCAGTTGCAGGGGTAGCGGTAAAGGCCAGCATGATGCAGGTTAGCGCTGTTGCGAAAAATCGCGTTCTGGCGCGGCCAACCTTTGCTTTTGCAATGTGCTTGTATTTATGGAAGGGCATAGTGAAAACCATTGTCTCTGTGGTTGTAATGAAAAGGGGAATTATTGCTATTACAGAATGGCCACGGTCCGGCACCAGCCGGCAGAGGCGTCCTTGATCTTAATTGGAAAGCAACTGATGGTGAATCCATGGGAAGGCAACTGATCCAGGTTGGTGAGCTTTTCCATCTGGAAGTAGCCGATTTCACGGCCTGCCTTGTGTCCTTCCCATAGGATGGCCGGGTCTTTGCTTTTATTGAATCGTTCAATGACGTATTTGAAGGCCGGGTCCCAGCTATAGGAGTCGGTGCCGACAATTCTTACGCCTTGCTCCAGCATCCACAATGTTGCGTCGCGCCCAAAACCACACGCGCTTTCCCAGTAATCCGGCTGTCCCTGTCTGGCGCCGGCGCGCGTGTTGGCCACGACG
>DATGQC010000067.1:0-8043 GCA_035304425.1 Advenella sp. | reverse complement strand
CATGAAGCGCCCCTTGGCCTGCATATCGTATTGTAGCCTTATTTTGCGGGTGTTACAGGTACCCACTGGGTTAAATTATCACGCCGCACCAGCAGGGCCGCTGCCTTGCCTTTTTCCAGCTTGCCTACGATTTCGCGAAAGTGCTGAACATCCTTTACATCCTGGTTGTTCAGCGCGAGAATCACGTCGCCCGGCTGGATGCTGGCTTCCAGGGCAGCGCCCTTGACGTCCTTGACCAGCACACCGCCCTTGATGCGCATGCGGCTTTGCAGGGAAGATGGAACGGGCTCGACCACCAGGCCCAGGCGATCGGCACTGCCTGCGTGCTCCTGGGGCTCGTTGCTAGTGGCAGTATCAGAAGGCGAACTCGGTATTTCCGCAATCGTAACCTTCAATGTCTCGTATTTACCACGACGCCAGACTTCCAGCGAGGAGTCTGATTCAGGCTTGGTCTGGCCGACCAGACGCGGCAGGTCAGACCATTTTTTCACCTCTGAACCGTTGAATTTGGTGATCACATCGCCGGCCTGAACGCCGGCTTTGTCAGCGGGGCCGCCCTGTTCGACATTGCTGACCAGTGCGCCGGCAGCCTTGGGCAGCCCAATAGCCTTGGCGACTTCTTCGCTTACCTCGCCGATCTGCACGCCAATGCGACCACGAGTAACCTTGCCGGTCGCCTTGAGCTGCTCAACCACACGCATCGCCTCGTCGATCGGGATGGACAGGGAAATACCCATGAACCCACCGCTTTGCGAGATGATCTGCGAGTTGATGCCCACCACTTCGCCGGACAGGTTGATCAGCGGCCCGCCGGAGTTGCCGGGATTGACTGCCACGTCGGTCTGGATAAACGGCAGGTATTCACCGGTATCGCGGTTGATAGCGCTCACAATGCCGGAAGTGACTGTGGAATCCAGGCCAAAAGGCGAGCCAATCGCCAGTACCCACTGCCCTTTTTTCAGCGTATTGGAATCGCCGATTTTCAGCACGGGCAGGTTATCTGCCTGAATCTTGATAAGCGCAATATCGGTGCGCTTGTCGGTACCGATCACTTTGGCCTGATATTCGCGACCATCATTCATGGTCACCGTGATTTTTGAGGCGCCATCGACCACGTGATTGTTGGTCATGATGTAGCCGTCTTTGGAAATAATAAAGCCTGATCCCACGCCGCGCGGTACGCTGCGCTCCTCCCCTTCGCCGCGAGGCGAGCGATCCGAACGCGGGCCGCGATCACGCGGCGGCATGAAATCAGGACCGAAGAAAAAGCGGAACAGGTCTTCCGGGCTATCGCCCGGGCCAAATCCCTGTGTCGGACGCGACGATATCTTTTCCATGGTGCGAATGTTGACCACGGCATTTTCGGTTGCCGCAACAATAGAGGTAAAGTCAGGCAGTGCAGTCACGGCGGTCGAGGTCGGCACCGGTGCCGCAGGCGCATTCTGCGCCACGCCGGTATACGGTAGCAACACAGCGGCGCTGCCCAGTCCGATCATTGCCGCAACGATAGCCGTCTGCAGCGGTTTTTTGACCTTGTTATTCATGAGTAGCCCTTTTCAGTATTTACTGTTTTGAAACAGGTTGAATGAATTTTGTAGAAACGGCCAGGTCTTTAAGTGTAGCCAATGGGATCGCGCCGATGGCGGTAAGCCAGTAATCGTCAATCCGCTGGCGGAATACATTCATCGAACCAACCCTGGCATCCCCTTGATTGTTAAAGGTTTTTTCAGAATCCTTTACTTTCTGGATAAATACCGAGATGGAAGACAGACCGTCTGTAAGTATTAGTTGCTTTACGTTCTCTTTAGTTCCTTTCGGACGAACGATACTCATAATGGGCGCAAACCCCGCAGGATAGCGGATCCGCCAGCCTTCCTGCGTCAAGTCCACCGCCACAGGCGTGTGCTCGACACGCTTCCATTGCGCATAGTCAAAAGCGGATTTCAGATTGGCAGTGTCCACATTGCTACCCACCGAGAGGCCCGTGAACGTTATCTGCTCAATCACGGTGCCCTGCTCATTCAATGTTTGCGACTTGAGCAATAGCCGGGATTGTTCATCGGCACAAAACCGGTAGCCATACCGGTCCTGAACCCGGGGGTTGACTTCGATCATATCGCAGGGGCGGCCGGCGACACGCGTACTACCGTTCTGCGCCCGGATGTCGTAATACTTTTCAAGATTGTCAATCGGACCAAGCAGCAACGCGGGAAAGCGGTCTTTGCGCGGCTTGTCCACGATCACCATTTTGCGGGCGGGTATGAGGGATTCCACAACATTGTTGTTGCGCAAGTATTCCTGAGCGTCGCCATCGAGCACCTCAAGCCGCTCCTTGACGCCTTCGCCGTCAACCACATGCGTGACCCTAGAGGTAATCATCACATTGCCCTGTTGATACAGGAACGTACCGCTGTAGTCCGTGGATTCCGCCGCTTTCTGAATTTGCATGAGCAATTGCGCAGGCGATGCAGCATGCGCCGGCAGACAGGGTGTGATGGCCCAGCATACGGCCAGCAAAACGCGATGAGAGCGTCGGCAAGTTAAACGCAGCCTGTCCTGTCCGATCACTGCACATCCCCGATTTCATACGACACCCTGCGGACCGGGTAAGCACCGACCATTTGACTGTGCGCAGCAACGTAATCGTGAAAGTCGTTTTGGGGAATATCAGCAGGCGCGGCCGATTGGCTGGCGGCAAGCGTTGGCGGCGCGGGAGGCGCTACGTCCCCCTGGAAAGGGTCATTAAACCATACCAGCGCAGCGACTGCCGCTGCCGCAGCGATGCCCGAAGCGCCCCAGCGCAGATAGCCACGCCCCGGTGCGACATGATGGGTCGCCTCGGCAGCGATCAGCTTGCTGATGCGGGCATTGAACAGATCGGAGGGCTTGATGGCCAGATGCTCGTTGCGCATCACGTCGCCGATCAGGTGATAGGTATCCCAGGTCTGGCGACCATAGGGCGTATCTATTCTGGACGCATCAAAGGCATCGCATTCGCCATCTACCATTTCGGAGATGGATTCATTCCAATCGATCGCAGGAGGAGTTCGTGTGTTTTCCATTATGTATTCCTTACCAGCGGCGATCCATAGTCTGTCCCAGGACAGGTTTGAGCTTCGCCGCGATGGCTTCCCGTGCACGGAATATACGGGAGCGTACCGTCCCAACCGGGCAGGCCATAGCCTGTGCTATTTCTTCGTAACTCAGGCCTTCCAGCTCTCTTAGCACTATTGCCATGCGCAAGTCTTCAGGCAATGTTTCGATCGCTTCATTGACAGTCTGGACGATTTCCCGCGTTACCATGCTCGATTCAGGCGTGGCAATATCTATAAGATTGTCTGAATGGGAAAAAGTTTCACCATCTTTGTTCTCCAGCGTATCCGGATAGCTCAGCTTGCGGTCTGACGAAGATAGCCAGTTACGGGCTGTATTGATGGCAATCCGGTACAACCAGGTATAAAACGCACTCTCTCCACGGAATTGGGGGATGGCGCGGTAAGCCTTGATAAATGTTTCCTGCGCGATGTCTTCAACCTCGCTATGACTGCCGATCATGCGGGCCAGCAGCCCCATGATCTTGCGCTGATATTTCAGCACCAGCAGATCGAAGGCCTTTTTGTCCCCCTTCTGGACCCGCTGTACCAGCGCCCAGTCCACGTCACGCTCACTCATATTGCGATCCTTGTGACGCCGCCCTGGGTATCTGCCCATCGGGCAGCCTGCACCAGCACACAGAAACGCCGCCAGGCATCCGGCGGCTGGCCAGATGACCAGACTGTGACCCTATCGGGCCGCGAATGAGGAAAATACGGATCGCGCAGAACCAGCGTGAACCACCAGGGGCCCCGCCAGTACTGCTGCAGGATGCGGACGTCGCCGTCGAGAGGATGCTGCGATAAGGCGTGGGGGAAAATCCGGTAGTCACCGTCGGGGCCGACTTGAATAAAACCGGTCTCGTGGACTCTGCGACTGGCCAGATGCCTGCGACCGGCCAGGACGAGCAGCGCGAGCACAACCGCCGCCTGGGGCCCGGCAATACAGAGCATCGCCAGCGTTGCCACAATATAATGGCAAACTGTAATGTAACCGGGCTGCCCGACATGGAGTCGAGCCTGCCAGTGCCGGTTCAGTTCGTACTGCAAATCAGACCCGTCTGACGATCATGGACCCGTTGGTGCCGCCAAATCCGAAGGAATTGGACAACGCCACATCAATCTTCATTTCGCGAGCGACATTGGCGCAGTAGTCCAGATCACACTCGGGATCCTGATTGATCAGGTTGATCGTGGGCGGGGACACCTGATGATGCACCGCCAGCGTGGTAAAGACTGCCTCTATGCCGCCGGCAGCCCCCAGCAGATGGCCGGTCATGGATTTGGTTGAATTGACCACCGTCTTATAGGCATGGTCTCCCAGCGCCAGTTTGAGCGCCTCGGTCTCGTTTTTGTCGCCCAGCGGCGTAGAGGTGCCGTGGGCATTGACGTAGTCAACCTGATCAGCGTTCAGCTGGCCGTTTTTCAAGGCATTCACGATGCCGCGACGGGGGCCGTCGCGGTCTGGCGCAGTAATATGATGCGCATCGGAACTCATGCCATAGCCGGCAAACTCACCATAGATGCGGGCGCCACGGGCTTTGGCGTGTTCGTACTCTTCAAGCACCAGCACCCCTGCGCCTTCACCCAGGACGAAGCCGTCACGATCGATATCCCAGGGACGAGAGGCCGTCTGAGGATCGTCGTTGCGGGTTGACAACGCACGCATCGCGGCGAACCCGCCTATGCCCAATGGGGAGACCGTGGATTCAGCGCCGCCGGCCAGCATGACATCGGCATCGCCGTATTCGATCAGTCTGGCGGCATCGCCAATGGAGTGCAAACCGGTAGTGCAGGCAGAAACAACCGCGTAAGTGGGTCCCTTGAGACCAAGCATGATGGAAACCTGGCCGGAAATCAGATTAATCAGTGAAGCAGGAACAAAGAATGGAGAAATACGACGCGGTCCTTTTGCCAGGTACTCGGTCTGCGTCTCTTCAATACGCTGCAATCCGCCGATGCCGGAACTGACGATAGCGCCGATGCGATCGGCGTTTTCTTCAGTAACAGTGAGGCCTGCGTCTTTCCAGGCATCGACACTGGCGGCAATGCCGTAATGGATAAAGGTATCCATTTGCTTGGCCTCTTTGGCCGACAGGTACTGCGTGACGTCAAAATCCTTGACCTCGCCGGCAATCTGCGCATTAAACGCGGAGGCGTCAAAGCGTGTGATGCGGTCAATGCCGGACCGTCCGTTGACAATATTATCCCAGGCCTGCGGTACTGTATTTCCGACCGGGGAGACAATTCCCAGTCCGGTGATGACAACGCGTCTTTTCACGGTTGGCTCCTACCCTATACTGAAGTAAATATGAATCAAAACCCTGAAATAAAAAAAGGGTCTGGAAAAGGTTTATACCGCCCATACCGCAAGGGATATTGACGTGAGCCACTTTCCAAAACCGCTTTTTTTATTGCAACCGGCGGCTCGCGCGCGCCGGTTGACTCGCACAAAATTAACCTTTGTGAGAGTTGATGTAGTCGACTGCCTGCTGAACGGTTGTGATTTTTTCAGCTTCTTCGTCAGGAATTTCTGTTTCGAACTCGTCTTCAAGTGCCATGACCAACTCAACCATGTCCAGTGAATCTGCACCCAGGTCGTCAAGAAATGAAGACTCGTTTTTGATTTCTGCTTCATTTACACCAAGTTGTTCTGCGACGATCTTCTTGACGCGTTGTTCGATGCTATCCATGTAAATCTCCAAAGGGGGAAAATCCCGCAATTTTAGCCAACTACAAACCGATTGCAAAAGGCTTTATGTGAAAAAAATATTTTAGCGAAACTGGTTTCTGAAAACAGTAAAACTAAAACACAGTTTAAAAATAAACAACTGCTCTTTTATGTACCCTGCATTTTAGTAAAATTTCAGCTCTGTATAAGAAAAAGAACCCGACTGCCTCAAATTACCTGCCCTGCCTGCCGGACCTGTGATATTTAACGGTACCACAGGTTCGGTTCCTGCGCGAACATGCGGGCGGTCAAGCCCGCCGATCTGCAGGGACAACAGATTTACTGCATAAACATGCCGCCGTTGACATGTACCGTTGTGCCCGTAATATACCCTGCTCCTGGGCCAGCCAGGAAGGCAACAGCGTTGGCGACATCGGCAGGCTGGCCGAGACGGCCCAGAGGAATCTGCCCCAGCAGGGCCGCCGTCTGCTCGTCTCCCAGCGCGCGGGTCATATCGGTATCGATAAAACCCGGCGCCACGCAGTTGACGGTGATATTGCGACTACCCAGCTCACGCGCCAATGCGCGCGTCATTCCTGCCACGCCGGCCTTGGCGGCCGCATAGTTGGCCTGTCCGGGATTACCGGCGGACCCCACGACCGATGTCACGTTGATGATACGACCGGCACGCGCTTTCATCATCACCCGCAGTACGCCTCGCGAGAGCCGGAATACCGAGTCCAGATTGGTGCCGATCACGGCCGACCAATCTTCGTCTTTCATGCGCATGGCCAGGCCATCGCGCGTAATGCCGGCATTGTTGACCAGGATATGAGGACCGCCCTCTTTGCTCAGCTCGGCAAGCAAGGCATCGCAGGCAGCGGCATCGGTTACATTAAGCACCACACCCCGCCCCTGATTGGCCGCGAGCGTGTCGCTGATGGCCTGCGCGCCCGCTTCGGAGGTGGCCGTACCCACGACAGTAGCGCCGCGTTTGGCCAGTTCAAGCGCGATGGCCTTGCCCAGTCCCCGGCTGGCGCCGGTGACCAGCGCAATCTGACCTGTAAGTTCTTTCTGTTCTGACATGCCTGTTCCTTATGCTTTGATTTGAGCGAGCGCGGCATCCAGCGATGCCTGATCATTGACAGAGACCGTTACCAATTCGGGTTCGATACGCTTGATCAATCCGGCCAGCACCTTGCCAGGACCGCATTCCACCACATGCGTCACGCCGCGGGCCTTCATGGCCCTGACCGTTTCCACCCACCGCACCGGATGCCAGGCCTGGCGCACCAGCGCATCGGCGATCTCCTGGGTATTGGCGGCGACCGCAACATCGACGTTATTGATAATGTCTGCGCTGGGCATATTCAGCGTCAGTTGGCCAAGCGCCTGTTGCAACACCGCGGCTGCGGGCTCAAGAAGTCGCGAGTGAAATGGGGCAGACACCGGCAACAGCAGCGCCCGCTTGGCCCCTTTCTCCTTGGCCAGATCGCAGGCGCGCTGTACGGCGTCCTTGTGCCCGGCAATCACTACCTGGGCCGGCGCATTGAAATTGACTGCCTCGACGATGCGCTCGGCACTGGCCTCGCTGCAGACTGCAAGCACAGTCTCGTCATCGAGCCCCAGAATTGCCGCCATGCCACCGGTGCCTACGGGAACCGCGTCCTGCATCGCGCTGGCGCGAATGCGCACCAGGCGCGCAGCGTCTTCAAGCGAGAACGTGCCTGCTGCAGTGAGCGCCGAGTATTCGCCCAGACTGTGTCCGGCCATGATCTCGGGTTGAGGGCCGCCAGCCTGGCGCCAGGCATCATACATGGCCACACTGCAGGCCAGCATGACCGGCTGCGTATTGACGGTGAGATTGAGTTCTTCGGCAGGCCCCTGCTCAATAAGGGCGCCCAGATCCTGGTCCAGCGCAGTAGACGCGCGCTGCATGGCAGCCTCGATGGCCGGATTGCCCGCCCATCCGGCAAGCATGCCGACCGTTTGCGAACCCTGTCCTGGAAATACGAATGCGAGTTTCATGGTTTTCTGTGTTGAAGTGAAAATTCAGATACGGGCAAGGATGGAGCCCCAGGTAAAACCGCCCCCCACGCCTTGCATGAGAACCAGATCACCCTTTTTAATACGACCATCGCGACGCGCCACATCGAAGGCCAGCGGCACGCTTGCAGCAGAAGTATTGGCATGTTCACCCACCGTTGCAACCACTTTTTCACCGGGAATGCCCAATTTGCGCCCCAGGAAATCGATGATCCGGATATTGGCCTGATGCGG
>DATGQC010000066.1:0-4143 GCA_035304425.1 Advenella sp. | reverse complement strand
GTTCGCGCAATGCCTGCGGGAAAGCGGCGGTCATGGTTTCCAGGGCGCTGAAAATACGCGCCCAGCCGTCGTCTGTACGTATGGGGATCCCCAGGAACTGACTCTCGGTCTTGGCGCGCAACATTAAATACAGGACACCGGCAAGCATAATACTTACGGTGGCGGGCATATCGATTTCCGGCGTCAGGCCGTCGACCCGGTCAATGAAGGCGCGGGCGGCCTTCTCGCGTCGCCGGGCCAGCCTGGCGGTGACCTCATTGAGTTCAACCAGTTCCCAGCGGCGCACTTCGCGCAGCGTTTCGTTGCCGGCCAGCGCATCAACCTGGGCGCGCAACATGGATAGAACCAATTGCTGGGGCGTTTGCTGGCTCGATTCGTCGTTACCCAGCATGCCGCGATGGCCGGTCCAGAAATCCTGCTCCTGCATCCAGGCCAGCAGCAGACCGTCCAGCCCGTTGAAGTACCGATAAATCAGTTCTTTGCTCACGCCCGCACGACGGGCTACGGCGTTGATGCCAATACCGCCCATCCCGGCTTCGCGGATTTGGGCTTCCAGAGCCTGGAGGATCTGCTGTTCTGTTTGCTGACGACGGGACATAGGAATCCGCAAGTGTATGAAAACTGCATCAGTGATGCCAATAACCCATTCTACAAGAGAAAAACAGTACCGGCGCACGGATTGATTCGGCTATACTAAAAAGTGACTTTATGGTCACATTTTGCTCATTGCCTGCTGCACAGATCCGGCAGCCGGCATCGCGCCATGCGCAAGGCCGGTCAGACCGCTGGTTTGACGGTCTTTATTTTTGCCAACTGAACTGAAAAAGAGTATCCTCGTTATGGAAAACAATCATTTCGTCTCAACCGACGAAATCCGCACCCGGTTTTCAACTGCCATGTCAAATATGTACGGACAGGAAGTGCCGCTTTATCGTGATTTGCTTGAGCTGGTTGCCGACATTAACGCGCAAACGCTGCAGGACAATCCGCAATTGCAGGCGCAATTGAATGCGTCCGGCGAAATCGGTCGCCTGAATCTGGAGCGACACGGCGCCATTCGTCTGGGCACGGCAGCCGAGTTGTCCGGCATCCGGCGTGTTTTCGCGGTGATGGGGCTGCAGCCGGTGGGTTATTATGATTTGTCGGTGGCCGGCGTGCCGGTGCACGCCACAGCGTTCCGACCGGTGGACGATGCGGCGCTGGCAGCCAATCCGTTTCGGGTGTTCACCTCGTTGCTGCGGCTGGAGTTGATTGACGATGAAGCACTGCGCGCAAAGGCCGCAGCGATTCTGCAGAAGCGCTCCATATTCAGCGCGCGCGTTCTGGAGCTGGCAGAAAAATTTGAAACAGAAGGCGGCCTGAGCAGCGAGCATGCCGACGAGTTCGTGAGGCAGGCGACGGATATTTTCCGGTGGCACAGCGAGGCGACGGTCAGTATTGAAACCTACAAGCAGTTGCTTGACGCTCATCGTTTGATTGCAGATGTGGTTTGCTTCAAGGGACCCCACATCAATCATTTGACGCCCCGCACGCTGGATATTGACGCGGCGCAAAAGGAAATGCTCAAGCGCAATATTCCCGCCAAGGAGTCGATCGAAGGCCCGCCAACACGGCGCCATCCGATTCTGCTGCGCCAGACCAGTTTCAAGGCGCTGGAAGAGAATGTGACGTTCGATTCGGGCGTCGAAAAAGTGATTGGCGCCCATACCGCGCGATTTGGTGAAATTGAACAGCGCGGTCTGGCCCTTACCCCCAAAGGCCGCGCCCTGTATGATGAGTTGTTGTTGCGGGCTCGCGACCCGGACGAACAGGCCGGCGACAGTTATGCGCAGCGCCTGGAGCATGTGTTCGCTGAGTTTCCGGATGATCTGGCGACGATCCGCAACAGCGGTCTGGGATATTTTCGCTACAGCCTGACGCAGCAGGGACGTGATGCTATTGGCCAACAGGCCGCTAATGCCGGCGATGTGGAGGCCTTGATTGATGCCGGACTGGTGCAGGCCGAACCGATTATTTACGAGGATTTTCTGCCCGTCAGCGCAGCCGGCATTTTCCAGTCGAATCTGGGCGGCGATGACCAGAAAAGCTATCAGGTAAGTGCTGCAAGAGCCGCCTTTGAAGAAGCCCTGGGTGCAAAAGTCAACGACGAGTTTGCGCTATACGAGGCCGCACAGCAACGTTCGCTTGATCAATTGGCATTGCAACTGAAAAAGCAAGCCTGAGCCAGGCCGGTCGGGCGATCGCTGGCGGCCGGCATCTGGCTGCAGAGCGGGGTATCGAACCCCTCAATCCTGCTCCTGTCGATATCGGGTTTGTGTCGGGCCCGGCCGCACGCCACAGCTTGCCCGATAGGCGCGACGCTAGGGCGCCGGTTCGCGTCTATCGCTGTTGTCTTGTATCACGCCTGCCATAGCGCTTGCGCCCGCCCGGCGGCGACGTTCTCTATAAAAAAGAATAAATAAGAATACATCTTATTAGCAGTTGTGCTACAATTTTCTGTTGTCAAATCAATCATTTTGTTACCCTCGCGACGCCTCATCCCCGGCCTTCTCTGAATACCTGTGCTGCGTACATACTGTGCTTGTATTGAGTATGTGTTGCACATGTACTTGCGCCAGCCTGGGGCGCCATCCAAAATACAGGCGGCACGATAGCGGTGCGGCATTTTGTCTGCAGCCGATCAGCGCCGCCATGCATCGTGAGGATAATCTTTGCAGTTTGAATCACAAGCGGAGTCATTTTTCATGCAATTTTGGAAGTCTCAAGTTCGCCGCGGGTTGCTGACCTGCATCCTGACAGTGACCGCCAGCGTCGCGCTGCCATTGCAGGCCGTCGCCTTGAGCGTTGAACATGCAAGCGGTAAAACAACCCTGGAAGGCGAGCCAAAGAAAACCGTCGTGTTTGATCTGGCCTCGCTGGACACCATGCATGCGCTGGGCATAGAGGCTTCTGCGGTGCCCGAGGCCAAGTACACCAATCAACTGGCTGCCTATGCGAAAAAGTCGGTTCCCAAGGTCGGCTCGCTGTTTGAGCCCAGTTACGAAGCGGTCAATGCACTGTCGCCAGACCTGATCATTGTCGGTGGCCGTTCGGCTCCCAAATATGCGGATCTGAGTAAACTGGCGCCCACCATTGATCTGACCGTCAATACCAAGGACCTGCTGGCAAGCGTCAAACGCAATACGCACACGCTGGCCGGCATTTTCAATCAGCAGGACAAGGCCAGGGAACAACTGGCCAGGCTGGACCAGTCCATTGCGGCGCTCAAACAGAAGGCCGGCAATGCCGGCTCGGGGCTGATCATTCTTACCACCGGCGGCAAAGTCAGTGCATATGGTCCGGGTTCCCGCTTCGGCATTCTTCATGATACCTTCGGCATCCCCGCTGCGGCGCCTGACCTGTCCACGTCCAATCACGGGCAGGCGGTGTCATTTGAGTTTATTTATAAAACCGATCCTCAGTGGCTCTTCGTGATCGACCGGGATGGCGCCATCGGCCGCGAGGGTGTTGCCGCCAGCAAGTTGCTGGACAACGAACTGATTCACAAAACCACCGCGTGGAAAAAGAAACAGATTGTCTATTTGAATGCGATGGATTGGTATTTGCTTGGTAGCGCCGGGCTGACCGCCATGCAGCAGAACGTGGACCAGTTGTCCAAAGCGCTGGACGGCAAGCAGTAATCATGGCGCGCTCGCAAGTCCGGGCCCCGATGTCCATGACCGTTGACGCCTTAGCGGGCCTTTCATGAGCGGTGATCTCCAGGGGCACAGAAGCAATAAACAGGTCAGGCCGCTCCTCGTCGGCGTGCTGCTATTGCTTTTGTGCTTTTTGTTTCTGACCAGCCTGTTTCTGGGCGCGGGCGATATGTCGCTGGCTGCATTATTGCGCTTCGATAGCGAAGCCTGGCAACTGCTGCTGATCAGTCGCCTGCCGCGCGCCCTGGCATTGGTGCTGGCAGGCACCTCATTGGCTGTTGCGGGCCTGATTATGCAAATGCTGGTGCGCAACCGCTTTGTCGAACCGTCGACGGCCGGGACTGTCGAATCGGCCACCATGGGAATACTGGCGGTCACCTTATTGGCGCCGGGCATCCCTGTGCTTGGGAAAATGCTGGTTGCCGCCTTGTTCGCCCTGGTTGGCACT
>DATGQC010000065.1:0-3724 GCA_035304425.1 Advenella sp. | reverse complement strand
TTATTCCTGCCGAAGGTACGGTCGCTGTGCCTTATGTGATGAGCCTGGTTGCCAATGCGCCGCACGCTGACAATGCACGCAAGGCGCTGGATTTTGTCATGTCCGATGAAGGCCAGGCGATCTGGGCACGGGCGTTCCTGCGCCCGGTGCGCGCCAGCGCCATGCCCGCTGATGTGCAAGCCAAATTTTTACCTGCTGCTGATTACGCGCGGGTCAAGGCCGTTGATTATGGACGAATGGCCGACGTACAGCGCGATTTTTCCGAGCGATATATGAAGGAAGTGCGTTAACAGTCTGGTGACACCGCCTTCAACGCCATATTGACAGCCATTGCATCTGAAATAGACCAGACAGGAAAAAAAGTATGTCCGCCCATATTTCTGCTATCGATCGACGCAGCCCGATACTACTCGCGTGCCTGGCTCCTGTGGCGGTATTCTTTATTGCCTTCTGGATACTGCCGGTGGTACGCCTGATTGCGCTACCTGCCGAAAAGGGCTGGCAGACCTATTTTCTTGTCCTGACCGACTCCCGGTATATGTGGAGCATGGTCAATACCGTACTGCTCTCACTGGGCACGACGCTGGTTACTCTGGTGGTCGGTGGCGCGGTGGGGGTCTATCTGGCGCGCCGGCGTTTTCCCGGCCGCCAGATACTGCTTTCCTTGCTGACGGCGCCGCTGGCCTTCCCGGGTGTCATTATCGGCTTCTTTATCATCCTGTTGGGTGGAAGACAAGGCTGGCTTGCGGATATTGGCAGTATGCTGGGTATGGGGCGCATTACCTTTGCATATGGCGTGATCGGCCTGTTTCTTGGCTACCTGTATTTCTCGCTGCCGCGCGCCATCGCCTCATACACCGCCGCCGCCGAGGCCATGGACGGGCAACTGGAGGAAGCCGCACGGGTATTGGGCGCGTCGCGCTGGGAAATCACGCGAGACGTCTGGCTGCCTCAGTTGGCGCCTACTACAGTGGCCTGCGGTGCGATCGTCTTTGCGACGGCGATGGGCGCGTTCGGCACTGCTTTTACGCTGGCCAGTAAATTTGAAGTGGTGCCCATTACCATTTATAACGAGTTTACCAATTATGCGAATTTCGCATTGGCCGCCTCGCTCTCTATTGCCCTGGGGATCGTGACCTGGGCGGTTCTATTTATCGCGCGGGCGGCCGGTACGTCTTCGCCTGCCGCGTAAGAGTGTTGTATGACTACTCAATCTCAAAAACCTGCGCCTCTTCTGTTTGTCATTACATTTGCGGTTTGCCTGTTCATGTTCATACCGGTCATCATTTCCGTGATGGCCGGCCTGGTGAATAACTACCGCGCGGGTATAAAAAGCGGCCTGACGCTGCGCTGGATCGAAGAGGTCTGGTCGGTGTATGGTTCAACCGTGAGCGCGTCTGTGATCCTGGCGCTGATGTGCGTAATCTGCACACTGCTGCTTGGCGTACCTTGCGCGTATGCGTTGGCGCGCAGTCGCTCGCGTTTTGCTCGTGCTTTTGAAGAAGTGCTGACGCTGCCGGTCGCCGTGCCCGGGCTGGCGACGGCACTGGCGCTCATTCTTGCCTACGGTGAAATCGATCTGCTGCGGCAAAGTTTCGGCTTTATTCTGATAGGGCACATTTTGTTTACGCTGCCTTTCATGGTGCGTACGGTCTCGTCCGCGTTTCAACGGCAGGATCTGCTGGCGATTGAGGAGGCGGCCAGAACGCTGGGGGCGTCTTTTGCCCAGCGCTTTCTGGGTGTGCTGGTGCCTGCGGTGTTTCCGGCGATTCTGGCTGGCATGTTGATGGTCTTTACGCTTTCTATTGGCGAGTTTAATCTGACCTGGATGCTGCATACCCCCATGACGCGGACACTTCCTGTCGGGCTGGCCGACAGTTATGCTTCGATGCGCATCGAAGTGGGTTCGGCCTATACCCTGGTTTTTATCGTGGTCATTTTGCCCATACTCTGGCTCTTGCAGGGCGTGGCAAGCTGGGTGCAAAAACGTTATGGCAACTGAATTATCATTATTATGAACATTGAAAAGACCCGCATCAAGATCATTGATTGCGCCAAAACTTATCCGGATGGCACACGTGGTCTGCAACCGGTGAGTTTGACTATCGAGCCCGGTGAGGTGATCGCGCTGCTCGGCCCGTCCGGTTGCGGCAAGACGACATTGCTGCGTTTATTGGCGGGGCTGGAATCAGCTGATTCTGGCAGCCGGATTCTGTTCGCGGATCAGGATGTTACGCAGTTGCCTGTTGAAAGACGAGGAATTGGCATGGTTTTCCAGAGCTATGCGCTATTTCCGCAGATGACGGTGCAAGCCAATATTGCCTATGGCTTGAAGGTGCGGGGCGTGCCGGCGCAGGAGCAGCGGCAGACCATAGCAGAACTGGTTGATCTGGTGCGCCTTAATGGTCTGGAAAAGAAACGGCCCGCGGAACTGTCCGGAGGTCAGCGGCAGCGCGTTGCGCTGGCTCGCGCCGTGGCGGTCAAACCGCGGGTATTGCTGCTGGATGAGCCGTTGGCCGCGCTGGATGCCAAGCTGAAAGAGACGTTGCGTGATGAACTGGCGCAGTTGCTGCGCCGGCTGGGAATTACCACCGTGCATGTCACGCATGACCAGCATGAGGCCCTGGCCATTGCGGATCGTCTGGCTATCATGAGCGCCGGCCAGATTGTACAGACCGGCGATGGAGAGTCTTTGTACAGGAACCCAGCACACCCTTTCGTCGCTCAGTTTCTTGGCAGAGTCAATCGCGTAGAGCGCGATGATCGTGCCGTCACAAGTGGCGTTGTTTTATTTGGCGATGTTGCCATTATGTGCCCTGAACATCTGAAAGCACATCCGGCGGTTTTACTGCGCCCCGAGGATATTCGCATTGGCGCGGTTGTACAAGGGTGTCCACGGGCTACCGTAGAACGTCGCGTCTTCCTGGGCGATCGCGTGCAACTACAATTAAGATTGCCTGATCGACAGGTCCTGCTGGCTGAACAACCCGGTGATACCCTTTTCAGGGAGGGCGAAGTGATTGGGCTGCATATCGACACTACACGCTTTCTTCCTGCTTATGACAACTGAAACCATGACAATTCTTGTACAACTGACTGATCTGCATATACGGGAACCCAATAAGCTGGCTTATGGCCGGCTGGACACCGCGCCCTATTTACGAACGTGTGTCGAGTCGGTGCTCAGGCTGCGCCAGAAGCCGGACGCTGTTGTGCTTACCGGCGATCTGACTGATTTTGGCAGGCCGGCCGAGTATGCGCATTTGCGTCAACTGCTTGCGCCGCTGGATATGCCGCTTTACCTTCTGCCAGGCAACCACGATGATCGGGTCAATTTGCGCAGGGCTTTCCCCGACCATGGTTACATGGCCCAAGGCGAGTTCATTCAGTATGTTGCGGATATCGGGCCATTGCGGCTGATCGCGCTCGATACCATGATACCCGGAGAAAGCGGCGGGCAGTTATGTGACTTGCGGCTGCAATGGTTAAGTGACGCCTTGGCAGATAGCCAGGGGCGACCGGTGGTCATTGCCATGCACCATCCGCCATTCCGGACCCTGATCGGACATATGGACGAAATCGGGCTGCAGGCGGGCGAACTCGCCTTGCGGGACATTATTTCCCGGCACGACAATGTTGAACGCATTATTTGCGGACACCTGCACCGGGCAATCGATGTGCGCTTCGGCGGAACGATTGCGTCCACGGCGCCAGGTCCGGCGCA
>DATGQC010000064.1:0-5298 GCA_035304425.1 Advenella sp. | reverse complement strand
CGTTCTGGCCAGCCTTTTGATCGTGGCCTTCGCAGCCACCATCAACGTTTTTGCATCAGGCTTTCCGGTTAATTCAATCGATTCCTGCAACTTGTAGGCCATTGCGCATCTCTCTTGACAGGTGTGCCGGGCGTCGCACGCCCTGTACCAGCACATTGATCGCGCCCACGGCAATGGCGCTTTCGTTAAAGCGCCACCGACGCATGACGTTGCAGACAATATACTCTTGGTTTATTTCACTTTTACGATGCGTGCACATTGATTTTGTTGCCAGATGCAGCAACGCAGGCAACACCCCTAACCCGGGGCGCAGCACTGGACTGGTTCTGCTCCACCTTCAAAAACCCGCTGGATGTTGAGCATTCATCGCACAGTCGCTGTGTCTCGGCAGTTGTCTGATCCGGAATTAGACAATGGTGAGAATCTGCAAGCGGCTCCGGCCCACGCCATCTCCATGGTTCCGGAAGCGCTGTAATTACAATATGCGTTTGTTCTATGCAGAACGGTTTGCCAGCATGACAACATGCTGAAGCCTTTTTCAATAGAACGCTTTTTAAAGATAGCCTTAGCGCTCAGTCAGCTCAAACTCAAAAATAAAAGGCGGTGCAGAATAAATCTGCACCGCCCCAGCCCGTTCAGGCGCGACGCTGATCAGTCTACGCTTTGCAGGACTTCTCCTACCGCATCAAACAGACGGTCCAGTTCCTGCGCCGTCGTGGTAAAGGTCGGACCGAATTGCAGCGTGTCCCCGCCAAAGCGTACATAGAAGCCTTTTTCCCATAGCTTGAGCCCCGCTTCATAAGGACGAATGGCCGGATCGCCGTCGCGGGGAGCCAGTTGCAGGGCGCCGGCCAGACCACAATTGCGAATATCAATAATGTGATTGCCACCGTTCAGACTGTGCAGACTCTTCTCAAAAGCAGGCGCCAGCTGCGCAGACTTTTCAATCAGATTATGCTTGCCCAGCAGATCCAGCGCCGCCAGCCCGGCCGCACACGCGACAGGATGCGCAGAGTAGGTGTAGCCGTGCGTGAACTCAACTGCATGCTCGGGCGCTTTCTGCGCCATGAAGGTATTGTAGATTTCGCTTGAACTGACCACAGCGCCCAATGGCACTGCGCCATTGGTGACCTGTTTGGCAATGTTCATGATATCCGGACTGACGCCGAAATATTCCGCACCAGTGCGCTTGCCCATGCGGCCGAAAGCCGTGATGACCTCATCGAATATCAGCAGTATGCTGTGCTGATCGCAGATTTCGCGCAAGCGCTGCAGATAGCCTTTGGGCGGCACAATCACGCCGGCAGAACCCGCCATCGGCTCGACAATTACAGCTGCAATATTGGACGCATCATGCAGTTCAATCAGCTTAAGCAGTTCGTTGGCCAGCTGCACGCCCCCGCTCTCGCTCTGCCCTTGCGTGAAAGCCTGGTCTGCCTGCAACGTATGCGGCAGGTGGTCGGCGTCCATCAATTGCCCGAATACCTTGCGGTTGCCGCCGATTCCCCCCACACTGGTGCCGCCCATATTCACGCCGTGATAGCCGCGGGCACGGCCGATCAGCTTGGTTTTGGAAGGCTGGCCTTTGATGCGCCAATACGCGCGCGCCAGCTTCAGGGCGGTATCTGCCGCCTCTGAACCCGAGTTTGTGAAAAACACATGGTTCAGATTTTCGGGCATCAGCTCAGCGATTTTTTCAGCCAGCTGAAAAGCCAGCGGATGGCCGAACTGGAACGCGGGCGAATAATCCAGGGTTCCCAGTTGCTGGCTGACTGCTTTCTGGATTTCCACACGGTTGTGGCCGGCGCCGCAACACCATAAACCAGATAAGCTATCGAATACCTTCCTGCCTTGGTCATCCACCAGATAGTTGCCTTCAGCCCCCACAATCAAGCGGGGATCCTTATGGAATGCGCGATTTGCGCTGAACGGCATCCAGTGCGCCTGCAGGTTCAGCGTACCCCTGACAGCTGTCGGAACGTTACTCAGATCAGTCATTGCTCTCTCCTCGCATAAAAGTGTTCATTCAGGACATTGTCCCCTTTATATTACATTTATAAAATATAATTTTAATGTTATATACATTAACAAATACTCACGTAATGAACAAACCCCTGGCTCCCATCTCGGATTTCGACCTGCGCCTGATCCGGGTCTTTCGCACGGTCGTGGAATGCGGCAGTTTCACGGCAGCGGAAAGCGCGCTGGGCATTACCCGGTCGGCGATCAGTCTGCACATGAGCGATCTGGAACAGCGCCTGGGAATGCGACTGTGCCAGCGGGGCCGCGCCGGTTTTGCCTTGACTGACGAAGGTCGCGAGGTATTGCGCGCCAGCGAATCCATGATGGCCTCCATTGAAGACTTCAGGCGTGAAGTCAACCAATTGCATGACAGCCTGCGCGGAGAATTGAATATTGGTCTCATGAACAACCTGGTAACTCAGCCCAGAATGCGTATTACGCATGCATTGGCAAAGGTGCGCCAGCAAAGCCAGGAAGTCCGGATCAATATCAGCATGAGCCCACCTGGCGACATTGAACGGCGATTGCTGGATGGACACCTGCATATGGGCGCGTTTCCACTCATCAATAAACTGAGTGGACTGGAATACCACACCTTGTACGATGAAAAATCACAGTTGTACTGCAGCCGCAGCCATCCGCTTTTTGAAAAAGCGCAGCGCCTGACACTAAAGGATCTGCAAGGCATACCAGCAGTACTGCCGGGCTATCGCCTGAGTCCTGAGGCGATCGCATTGCATCAACCGCTTGCCGATGCCGCCCGCGCATCGGATCGGGAAGGCATTGCCTTTCTGGTCCTTACCGGACAATACGTGGGTTTTCTGCCCGATCATTACGCGCAAACGTGGGTTGAAAAAAACATGATGACCGCCTTCGCCCCGGAACAGATTCACTACTCAGTCAGCATTGCCGCGGTAACGCGCAAGAATCGCAGGCAGAACCTCATTATTGATCGTGTTCTGGATGAACTGATGCAGGAGGGTTGATCGTTCCGCTTCGGGCTCAACTTGCGACATTCCCCTCAGCAACGCGCATGGTTGAACGCACGCTTCAAAACATTCAAAATCCAATGGAACCATCGCCACCGCGCCGAAGCGCACCAATCCGCCCGTGTGTTCCATTGGCAAATGTACTTTTACCCTCTTCGGCGCTCACTCCGACGCTTGACTAAGGCAAGCCTGGACCCGGCTCTCGCTTAAGCCGCCTAAGCCATTTCAGATGCTTAAGCCGCTTCAGACGCGTCCGTTGAACCGAGTGCGCCAGCCCTGCACCGGCGCACAACAGGATAAGACGCGGACAAAGAAGTGGCTTAAACGCCGCCCTCCACCAGGAATGAAGTCATCATTCCGGTATCTTCGTGCTCCAGTACATGGCAATGCGCCATATAGGGATGCGCAGGCCCTGCTTCATGCCGGAAGCGGACCAGAACTTCGCTCACCGCCCCCTCTACACTCACGATATCCTTCCAGCCGCGACGATGCGCCGCAGGCGGCTTGCCATTTTCCGACAGGATCCTGAACTGTGTTCCATGAATATGGAAGGGATGCAGCATCATGTCGCCCTCACCGGAAATTTGCCAGATTTCCTCCACATCACGTTTTACCGTGAAGGTCGGCGTTTTCATATCAAATGCCTGCCCGTTGATGAAATTTGCACGGCTCAGATCAGCAGCTGCGTCAGTCTGCATAGGCATGGAATGGCCGTCCATGCCTGGCATGCTGTGGCCGTTCATCCCTTGCATATGGTCATTCTCCATGTTTTGCATATCATGACCCTGCATGGCGGACGGCTGGTTGTTGGCCGATGGCATCGCGCCGTGGCCTTGATGCATTGCCGGGTCCATACCCGCCATGGCCTGGGCGCCATACCGTTCTGTCAGCGCCTGCATACCGAGCGCGTCAACCCTGGGATCCATCGATAGCTTCAATTTACGCACCGGCACCGCTTTGCTCGCGGGCAGCGCGGGCAACTTTGCTAACGCATCCGGCAACTTTCCCTGAGCTTTGTCAGTCGTGGGAATCAGGCCTAATACCGGTTGCGCCTGATCGAAAGGCGCAATGCGCATGCCCATTTGCGATACCGGCAGCGTGACTAAATCCAGCGGTTTTCCATCCTCGGTATTCACCAGCACTTCAAAGCGTTCTCCGGGCATGATCGACAATTCATGAACCTTGACCGGCTCCGGCAACAACCCGCCGTCGCTGCCGATGACCAATAGCGGCTGGTGGTCGCTGAGGGCAAGCCGATAGGACCTGGCGTTGCTGGCGTTCAGCAGACGCAGGCGAATCCATCCGCGCGGCACTGCATGTTGCGGCGCATGTACGCCATTGGTAAGCAACACATCACCGAACCAGCCGACAGCCGCCGCCATGACGTCCAGCTGGTAATCGATTTGTCCGTTCGCATCCAGTTTCTTATCCTGCATGATGACAGGGATGTCGTCGACGCCCCATGTGGCGGGCAAAGACAGCGCGGCGTTGTCCTTATCCTCGATCAATATCATGCCACCCAGGCCCATGGCGACCTGTTGCCCGCTGACCTGATGCGGGTGAGGATGGAACCAACAGGTGGCAGCAGGTTGATCAACCGTCAAGTTTGCCTGCCAGTGCGCGCCAGGGACGATGGGCGCGTGCGGACCGCCATCGGCGCCACCCGGGATTTCCAGGCCATGCCAATGCACCGTCGTGGGATCGGGCAGGCGGTTGCTTACCCGCAGCGTCACTTTGCTATTGCGTTGCAATTGCAGGGCCGGGCCCAACAGCGCGCCATTATATCCCCAGGTGGTCGTCTTGATATGATGACGAAAAATCGAGTGCCCCTGCCCGGCGATCAGTTCAATCACGCCCTGGCTATCCGGTTTGAGCAACGCCGGGATCGGCAACGTCGGCCGATTACTGCCGGCTGCCGCCCGGCTCCAGAAGGGGAACAACAAGCCTGCACTGAATATCGTGCCCAGTTTCATAAATTCACGACGTTGCATAATCTGAGGATCCTTGACGGTTATTTGGATAATTGACCATGCTAATGCTTCCCACAGTGGGAAGGTCAAGCAATAAATGAATGTGAGGCACGGCCACGCAACACCAAGTCCAACGAATAACGTTCCCAAGTCAGGGCAAACGCCACTCTGACGAATAAAGAAAAAGCCGCATGCATGAATACCGTTGCATTACATCAAACCAATGAGCACCAAACCAATGAGTCCAACGAACGATTCCAGACCTGCCCATTGCAGATCGGCCAGGCCCCTCAAGTTCCGGACGTACTGAGCCGCCT
>DATGQC010000063.1:0-2580 GCA_035304425.1 Advenella sp. | reverse complement strand
CCTGCGCACGGATCATGCAGATCGACGATATTCTGCAGGTGACAACGCACTTTGATCCGGTCACTGTCGCACCCGCAGACATTGACCGTGAGGATAATAAATAACAGATACTGAATGCCGGATATTACACCTGCATGGTGTACGGCGGCATTGCACCTGTACGTTGCGGCCGCCAGATCGCGTTCCCGGCTTTTATCAATAACAACAGACCGGGCAATGGCCACTGATTGCATATTGGCAGAGCGCCTGATGCCGGTCGCTGTGTAAGGGCCAGCCAGTGGCAAGCCGGCCCGGTGTCATGTCCGCAAGCACCGCCTGCCCTGCACTGTCACACCTTGCGGTTCTTGAACGCCAGTGAAATTTTTGCAAACGCCACCTGGAGATCTTGCGTTCCGCCCTGGAATACCACCGGCTTGCCCTTTTTGGTAAACACGACCAGTCGCTTGGACGCAAGCATGGGTACAAACTTGGCGAAGGTCACATCCTGCCAGGCCACTTCACGACGGGTCAGCCAGCTTTGCCGCAAGCCCTGTGCATCAATGGTCGTGACAGAGGTTTGCATGTAGCGCGTGGTGACGGCCAGCGCCAGGAACACCATCAGCAGGATCACGCCCGTCATGGAAAACAGCACTTGCACTCCCGCCTTGTTGAACGCCACCAGCGCCTGCAAAACGATAAGCCCCAGAATCACCCAGGCGACTGTTTTGACCCAGGCGGGCCATGCCTGCCCGCGAATGGGCAAGGGTTCGATCGAAGCGAGCAGCTGCTCGCGTTCGGACTCGGAAAGCGGCAGAAAATTGATAACCATAAGCGCGCTTACGCCGCCTGCCGTTTGGTAATAATCGCCTTGCCGGCACGACTGGCGTTGGCGCGCTGCAGATAATCGGAGATCCATTGGCCGGTGCTGATGACCTGATCCAGGTCGATGCCGGTTTCAATGCCCATGCCATGCAGCATATACAGCACGTCTTCGGTGGCGACATTGCCGGTGGCGCCCTTCGCATAGGGGCAACCGCCCAGACCGGCCGCGGACGAATGCACAATGGCAATCCCCGCTTCGAGCGCAGCCAGAATATTGGCCATCGCCATGCCGTAGGTGTCATGAAAATGCGCAGACACCATGGCAGGATCGGCCACTGCCGATACGGCGTGCATGACTGCCGTCACTTTGCGCGGCGTGCCCACGCCAATTGTGTCGGCAATATCGATTTCGTGACAACCGAGAGCCAGCATGCGCTTGACGACATCAGCCACGGCAGCCGGCGCGATCTCGCCCTCATACGGGCAACCCAGTGCACAGCTGATGCTGGCACGTACGCGCAGGCCAGCCGCTTTGGCTGCGCTGGCCACCGGTTCGAAACGTTCAATGGATTCCGCAATCGAACAGTTGATATTGCGCTGGGAAAAGGATTCACTGGCGGCGCCAAAGATCACCACCTCGTCGGCGCCGGCGGCAAGCGCCCCTTCAAACCCTTTCAGATTCGGCGTCAGGACGGAATAGATCGTGCCAGGCCGGCGCTCGATGGCTGCCATGACATCTGCGCCATCGGCCATTTGCGGCACCCATTTGGGCGACACGAACGAGGCCGCTTCCACATTTTGAAAACCGGCAGCCGACAGGCGGTTGATCAGCTCAACCTTAATGTCGGTCGGTACGAATTGTTTCTCGTTCTGCAGGCCATCGCGAGGCCCCACTTCCACCACTTTTACGCGTTCCGCAATTGCCATGATTATCTCCGATCAGGCTTGAGTCTGTTTTTGATGATGCAGCTCGAGCATGCGAGCCAGTTCTTTCAGATGGTTGCCAATGAAGGTGAGCGTGGTTTCGTCAGTCATTTTGCCCCCTTCGCTTTCGGCCTTGTTCTGTACTGTGCCGACCATGATTTCCGGCCGGTTTACCAGATGAATATTCATCGCGACCAGGATCTGACGCAGGTGATATTGCATCCTGGCCCCGCCGATGGCGCCGCCCGAAGCCGATATGATTGAACCCACCTTGTTGTCAAACGGCAGTGGACGCAGGCGCGATACCCAGTCAATCGCGTTTTTGAGCACACCGGGCACCGAATAGTTATATTCCGGTGTCACGAAGATCAGGCCATCGGCTGCAATAATGGCATCGGCAAACGCCTGGACCTCTTCGGGAAAGCCGGCATCCTGCACGTCCTGATTATAGTGAGGCAACGTGCCGATGGAAGGCGCATAAACCAGTTCCAGATTTTCCGGCGCCAGCTCAGCCAGTTGTCTGGCAATCGCAGCATTATAGGATTTTTCACGAAGACTGCCGATGATAATCAGAACGGTGAACTTGGTGCTCATTAAGTACTCCTGTTTGGGCTTGGACATGAATAGAACTGGCTGGCATATCGCTTCCGGTGCGCTATTACTGACGCCTGTGGCGGCACTGCCGGACCTGACAAACCGGTTTCATGCCGCGTGACGAACGCGCTTAATACACCTGCTTTGCTGCGCTGTTATTGTAAGTGATTCGCCCGTTGCAGATAGCGTCCGTCGGGCAGGCGAACGATTTTACCCACCATCTCCAGCTCGGTCAGCAATCCGGCCAGCACCCCCACCGTC
>DATGQC010000062.1:0-2239 GCA_035304425.1 Advenella sp. | reverse complement strand
CAATCACCGACCTGATTCGGCATTTGCAATGGCGCCAGCGTGTTTACGATGGTGTTCAGGCTTTTGGTGATTTCGCCGCGCAATCGAGGTTCCGACAGAATGCTGTCGGGCCCGCCACAACTCAATACAAAGACATTCTCGCCCGTGAGCGTTGCGAACGGAGCAGCCACCGCGTTGATGCCTGGCTGCCAATCGCCAATGCCATAACAGCATCCGCTAAGCGCGAAGTCTTTGCATGCCTGGTTCATGATGCGCGACATGCCACGTGGCAGCGATAAGGTATCAAGCAACCGCTCGCGTTCCGCCGCAGGCAGGCTGGCAAGATAGGCCCGCCCCATGGTGCTGTTCATGCTCACCCGATAGCCAACCGGCAGCCTCAAATAAAGCGCCGCCGACCCATGCACGGCTTCGACATAGGTCATTGACTCGCCATCGAATGCGCCCAGCGCCACCGCTGCCCCCGTAGATTTGGCCAGTTGCTCCATCAGCGGACGCGCGAGTTGACGGACCTCGAGGTTTGCCAGGCAGCCGAACCCCAGGGCAAGCACACCGAAATCTGGAGAGTATTGGCCCGTATCGTGGTGATAGCGCAAATAGCCGAGCGTGGTCAGCGTATAGACGATGCGGCTGACCGTGGACTTGGCCAAACCGGTTCGCTCGGCAAGCTCCAGATTGCCAAGTGCCGGCACCCCGGGCTGAAAGCAACGCATAACACTTAGCCCGCGCGCCAGCGCTTCGACAAAATCGGGGGATGATTTGTCGGCAAAGCCAGGTTGACGTTTGCGCCGTGCGGGCCGCCGGCCGACCGGCAAGGTATCTTTTTTCATGCGGGTTCCAGGTGAATAGCAGGAAGCGTTTGCATTTAAAGCCGGGCAGTTCTATATTGAATCCATAATACAGGAATTGAATTCCATTATACGGAATTTAAAAGTCTTTTCCAACTTTTTTTGTTGAAGGCCCTTCATACAAACTGAGGAGACAACCATGTTCAGAGCAGGCACCCGTTTTCTGGCAACCGCCTTGTTATGCAGTCTTGTAGGCATGGCAAGTGCCGCGGATTTCCCTGACCGTGCGATTACTGTAGTGACCCCCTTCCCCGCTGGCGGCGCGACAGACGCGCTCACTCGCGTGCTGACGGAAGAAATGAGCAAGACCCTGGGACAGTCGATGATTGTCGAAAACCGCGCCGGCGCAGCGACAACGATTGGCGCCTCGCATGCAGCGCGCGCGGAGCCCGATGGCTATACCATCCTGTTGGCCACCAACTCCACATTGGTCACCAATCGCTTTCTGTTCAAGTCACTGCCTTATGATCCCGATGCGTTCGAACCCATAGGGATGATAGGCATAGGTCCGATGATTTTGCTGTCGGCAAAGAAACACGGCTTCAAATCTGTGGGCGATGTCGTGGCGCAGGCCAGGAAAGCGCCCGATACCCTGAGCATTGCGTCGTTTGGCGCCGGCACGTCTTCCCACCTGGCCGCTGAATACTTTCAGCAGCTCGCCGATATCAAGCTGCTGCACGTGCCTTTCAAAGGGTCCACCCAGGCCTTGCCGCAAGTTGTGAATGGCGACGTGGATCTTTTCTTTGACATGGTCAGCACAGGGATGCCACAAGTCAAAGCCGATAAGGTGGATGTCCTCGCCATCACCAGCAAAAACCGTCTGTCGACGCTGCCCGACCTGCCTACCCTGGACGAAGAAGGTTACGCCGGTTTTGACATCACCGCCTGGTTCACGTTGGTGGCGCCCCCCGGCACCCCGGCCACGGTGACGGCTACCTTGAATAAGGCACTGAAGGCCGCGCTGAATAATGAATCCGTGCGTGAACGCATGTTGACCATGGGTATTGCACCCGCGGACGGCACGCCTGACGCCTTAGAAAGCCAGATCAAGACGGAAATTCCGATTATCGGCGCACTGGTAGAGCGCGCCAATATCGTCGTCCAGTAATCCACGCTTAACCCTTTTTACACAACGAGTCGCCATCATGTCACACAGCTCATTCTGGGAATTCCCTCACCTCAGCCAACGGATGCCGATCCTGGCCGCCAATGTCGTCAGCACCAGCCAGCCGCTGGCCGCGCAGGCCGGCCTGCGCATGCTGCTGGCAGGCGGCAATGCCGTCGATGCTGCGCTTGCGGCAGCTATCGCATTGACGGTCGTCGAGCCTGTGATGAACGGTCTGGGCGGCGACGCGTTCGCGTTGATATGGGACAACGGAACATTGCACGGCCTT
>DATGQC010000061.1:0-3559 GCA_035304425.1 Advenella sp. | reverse complement strand
GATGGTGGCGTTGGGCGTGGTCGGTATTTTGCTGCTGCTCGAACCCGATCTGGGCGCCTTTATGGTCAGCGTCTCGATTGCAGTCGGTATTCTCTTTCTGGGCGGCATCAGTGCGGTGTTGTTTCTGCTGCTGGTTGTGGCGTTGCTGGGCTGCTTTGCCCTGCTGATTCTGATGGCGCCATGGCGTGTGAAGCGTATTTTCGCCTATCTGGATCCGTTCGATCCCGAAACGGTGCAGTCCACCGGTTACCAGCTGGCGCATTCGCTGATCGCCATCGGGCGTGGCGAATGGTTTGGCGTCGGGCTGGGATCCAGCGTTGAAAAATTGCACTACCTGCCTGAAGCGCATACCGATTTCATTATGGCTGTGGTGGGCGAGGAACTGGGTTTTGTCGGCATTATTGCCGTGGTGGTGTTGTTTCTGATTATTGTGCATCGTGGCTTTGAAATCGGCCGGCAGGCCATCGCCATGGATCGTGAGTTTAGCGGTCTGGTGGCGCAGGGCGTGTCCATCTGGATGGGCGTGCAGGCGCTGGTCAATCTTGGCGTGTGCCTGGGGCTGCTGCCGACCAAAGGCCTGACATTGCCACTGGTCAGCTATGGCGGTTCGTCTATTGTGATGAATCTGGTGGCAATTGCCATTCTGATGCGTGTCGACTATGAAAGTCGCCTGATGATGCGGGGCGAGCGCCCCGACCGAAGGCCCTTGCGAGAATATCGATGAATAGCGTTCGTTCCGATTCACGTACGTTGCTGGTGATGGCCGGCGGGACCGGTGGGCATATCATGCCCGGTCTGGCCGTTGCCGCGCAAATGCGTGCACGGGGCTGGCAGGTCAAGTGGCTGGGTAATCCGGACAAAATGGAAGGCCGGCTGGTGCCGGCGGCGGCCATCGAGCTGTTGCCACTGCGCTTTGCTGGTTTGCGTGGCAAGGGCCCGGTGGCGTTGCTCAAGTTGCCCTTCCTGTTGGGCAAGGCCTGCCTGCAGGCGCGGCGTGCGCTCAAGCAATGCCGGCCTGCGGTGGTGCTGGGCATGGGAGGCTATGTCGCCGTGCCGGGCGGCCTGATGGCAAGAGTGGCGCATATTCCGCTGGTAATTCATGAACAGAATGCCGTAGCCGGTACAGCCAACCGATGGCTTGCTAAAATGGCGGCTTTCGTATTGACGGGTTTTCCAGACGTGCTGCCGCGCGGGCAGATGGTGGGCAATCCTGTGCGCAATGAACTGGCCAGTACGCCGGCACCGGGTGTGCGCTATGGCGCACGCGAAGGCGTCCTGCGTATTCTGATCGTCGGTGGCAGCCTGGGAGCGCAGGCGCTCAACACCGTTGTGCCTGCTGCCCTGGCGCTGATTGCGCCAGAACACCGGCCGCAAGTCATGCATCAGGCTGGCGAGCAGCATATTGCCAGCCTGCAGGACAACTATAAGCAGGCCAATGTCAGCGCAGACTGCCTGCCTTTCATCGATGACATGGTTACCGCCATGATGTCGGCCGACCTGATTATCTGCCGTGCCGGCGCCATGACGGTGGCCGAAGTCGCGGCGGTCGGGGTGGCTGCGCTGTTTGTGCCGTTGCCGCATGCCATTGATGATCACCAGACGGCAAACGCGGCATGGCTGACCAGCCGCAACGCAGCCTGGGCGCAGCCCCAGCGCGAATTTACCGCAGCCTGGCTGGCCGAATGGATTCAACGTCGTACTCGTGATCAATTGATGCAGACTGCAGTGGCTGCCAGAGCCTGTGCCAGAACGCAGGCCGCACAGACCATTGCAGATATTTGCGAGCGCGCGAGCGCAGGGAAAACATGAAACATCGGATTAGACACATTCACTTTGTCGGTATCGGCGGCTCCGGTATGAGCGGTATTGCCGAAGTTCTGGTGAATCTCGGATATAAAGTCAGCGGCTCGGATCTGCAGGAGTCGGCGGTGACGCGTCGCCTGACAGAACTGGGCGCGCAGATTTTCATCGGCCATCACGCCGAAAATGTCGGCGAGGCCGACGCTATTGTTACATCCACGGCCGTGGCCAACAGCAATCCCGAAGTGCTCACAGCCAGGGCCAAGCGGATTCCGGTGGTGCCGCGCGCCATCATGCTGGCAGAGCTGATGCGCCTTAAACGTGGCATCGCTATCGCCGGCACGCACGGCAAAACCACCACGACCAGCCTGGTGGCCAGTGTGCTGGCTGCTGCCGGCCTGGACCCAACTTTTGTGATCGGCGGTCGCCTGAATTCGGCCGGCGCCAATGCGCGGCTGGGCCAGGGCGAATATATTGTGGTCGAGGCCGACGAATCCGATGCCTCGTTCCTGAATCTGCTGCCCGTCATGTCCATCATTACCAATATCGATGCGGACCATATGGACACCTATGGCCACGACATGACACGCCTGAAAAGCGCTTTCGTCGAGTTTACCCAGCGCATGCCGTTCTACGGCAGCGCTATTGTGTGTGTCGACGACAGCAACGTCCGTAACATTATTCCGTTTATCTCGCGCCCGCTGGTCACCTATGGGTTTGGCGAAGAAGCCATGTACCGGGCAGTCAACGTGCAACCACGGCAAACGCGTATGGCGTTTACCGTTGAACGGCGCATTACCCCGGCCAAACGCCTGCCCGACCTGGATATCGTGCTTAATCTGCCGGGCCGCCACAATGTACTGAACTCGCTTGCCGCCATTGCCGTGGCAACAGAGCTGGAGCTGGCCGACGAGGACATCGTGAGCGCTCTGGCAGGCTTTAACGGCGTAGGCAGACGCTTTTCCTATACGGGTGATTTTGCCGTTCCGCAGGATCATGGTGGCGGCACGTACACGCTGATCGATGACTACGCGCATCATCCCATCGAAATGGCCGCCACGGTCGAGGCGGCACGCGGCGCCTGGCCCGAACGCCGGCTGGTCCTGGCTTTTCAGCCTCATCGGTATACACGCACTCGCGATTGTTTCGAGGACTTTGTCAATGTGCTGAGCCGGGCCGATGCGGTGCTGCTAAGCGAAGTGTATGCAGCCGGCGAGCAACCTATTGTCGCTGCCGATGGACGGGCCCTGTCGCGTGCATTGCGCGTGACGGGCAAGGTTGAACCGGTTTTCGTCGAAGACGTGGCCGAATTGCCGCAGGCCATCATCAACTTTGTGCGCGACGGCGATGTGGTCATCGTCATGGGCGCCGGTTCCATCAACAAGGTGCCAGGGCAGTTAGGAGAGCGCAATGAGCAATGAATTTGGCAAGGTGGGCGTTCTATATGGCGGCCAGTCCGCAGAGCGGCCCGTATCGCTGGTTTCGGGCAAGGGCGTTTACGAAGCCCTGCTCAGCAAAGGCGTGGACGCTCATCTTTTTGATACCGCCGAGCATTCCCTGGCGGAACTGGCGGCGGCGGGCTTTGACCGCGTGTTCATTGCCCTGCATGGCCGGTATGGCGAAGACGGTTCTCTGCAGGGGGCGCTGGAACTGTTGCGCATTCCCTATACGGGCAGCGGCGTGATGGCTTCCGGGTTGGCCATGGACAAGATCATGACCAAGCGTATCTGGATCGAGCAGGGCATTCCGACGGCGCCCT
>DATGQC010000060.1:0-9287 GCA_035304425.1 Advenella sp. | reverse complement strand
GACCCGGCGATACAGGTAGAACCCGCCAGCAACAACTGCGCCAACCAGCATGGCCTGCAGCAGCATAGCCTGATTGGTTTCGCCGTCAAAGAGCGACGCCAGGGAAGCGGCCAGCGCACCAAACAAGGCGAGCAGGACAATGAGCACCAGCATCCGCGGCACCACCCGATAGGGGTCGCTATAGCGACAGCGCAAACGCTCGGCGCCAGCCAGAAGCACGGCATTGAGACCGGCCACCACCCACGCATAGCCCATGGGTGTATATCGCTGCGGCGTTAACAATACCTGCGTCCCCAGCAGCAATATGATGGCAGTATTGACCACAAGCAGCCATAGAACAATGACAAACCAGCTGCGGGCCACCAGCAGCCAGGGAACCGCCAGCAATGCCCACCAGCCAAATAACGTCCAGGGATCGGCGCCGGTCTGATAGGTTTGCCCCAGTAGCGCCAGCAGTCCGCCGATAATCACACAAGCGAGAAACAGTGCGCCGGCAAAAACCGGTATGTCGTGGTTGCCTGAGCTTGCGCAACGCGCCGCGCCGCCGCCGGGGTGGTCAGACCGGCGACGTTCCCGCCAGGCCTGCGCCAGCGCGACGGTCACAACAGCGGCCAGCAGCAGCTGGACACCTGCGATCCGCTCAAATTTGCCAAGACCGTCCCAGTTTGCTGCGATCCAGGTCACAATGCCGCTGGCCAGCAACCCAATGCCCAGCACCCGCAACCCCAGGTGAAAAAAGAGACGCCACTGGACGAGTTGATCACAGCCTGTTTGTGCAGAATGAGTCGTCGGAGCTTGCATCAATTGAATTACCTCTCGTATTATCCGCGTTTGGACTGCCGGGAAAGCGCCGGCCACCAGAAACATCACGGCAAGCGATTATAGCTGTGTGGAAAATAGCCGTGTAGTACACTCAGGTGAAAAATAACACATCCGCTTGCGGTTCATAACTTCGGAAAACCATGACGAAAACCCTGATTATCGCTGAGAAACCTTCAGTTGCACTCGATATTTCCCGTGCCTTGGGCGGCATGCATCGTGAAGGCGACTACTTTGAGAACGACCAGTATGTCCTGTCGTCCAGCGTGGGGCACTTGCTAACCCTGACCAATCCCGACGATGTCGTACGTGGCAAATGGTCCTTCAATCATCTGCCGGCCATCCCGGCCAAGGCGTTCGACCTCAAGCCGTCGGACAAAAAAGCCACCGACCGGCTCAAAATGCTGGTGCGCCTGCTCAAGCGCAAAGATGTCACCGCCATTATCAATGCGTGTGACGCCGGGCGCGAGGGCGAGCTGATCTTCCGCTACATTATCCAGTATTCGGGCGTCAACAAGCCCATCAAGCGGCTCTGGCTGCAATCGATGACCCGCAACGCCATTATCGAGGCGTTCGACAACCTGCGCGACGACAACGTGATGAAGCCGCTGGAAGCGGCCGCCCGTTCGCGCGCGGAAGCCGACTGGCTGATCGGCATCAACGGCACCCGCGCCATGACTGCTTTCAACAGCAAAGACGGGGGCTTTTTCAAGACACCGATCGGCCGGGTCCAGACACCCACCCTGGCCATTGTGTTCGAGCGTGAAGAAAAAATCCGCCAGTTCAAATCCCGCGACTACTGGGAAGTGCATGCGACATTCGTGGCAGCCGGCGGCCTGTATGAAGGCAAGTGGTTCGACCCGGCCTTCAGGAAAGATGAGCACGACCCCGAGAAAAAGGATAATCGCCTGTGGTCGGCCGCCAGTGCGCAATCGGTCGTCGTGGCGTGCCGCCATAAAGACGGCACGGTCACCGAAGAGTCCAAGCCCTCGACCTCCATGTCGCCAGGCCTGTTTGACCTGACATCCCTGCAACGCGAAGCCAACTCCCGCTTCGGCTTCACCGCAAAAACCACGCTGGCGCTGGCGCAAAGCCTGTACGAACGGCACAAGGCGTTAACATACCCGCGTACCGACTCGCGCTACCTGCCCGAAGACTATCAGGGTACGGTCAAACAAACCTTTGACGCCATCGTCGGCGCAGACTCGTTGCTGGCACGGCGCAATGCGCCCTTTGCAAAGAAGATTCTGCAGAACAACTGGATCAGGCCCAACAAACGCATTTTTGACAACAAGAAAATTTCCGATCACTTCGCGATTATCCCTACCCTGCAGGTGCCCAAAGAGCTCAGCGAGGCCGAAGGCAAGATCTACGACCTGGTTACCAAGCGTTTCATGGCCGTATTCTTCCCGCCTGCAGAATTCCGGGTCACCACACGCATTACCGTTGTCGCCAGCCACCACTTCAAGACCGAAGGCAAGGTGCTGATCAAGCCGGGCTGGCTGGAAATTTACGGACGCGAGAACCAGGAAAGCGATGCCACGCTGGTTCCCGTCGCCGAAAACGAAACCGTCAAAACCGAAGATATCGCCGCCAAGGAACTGGCAACCCGTCCGCCTGCCCGCTATACGGAAGCGACGCTACTCTCTGCCATGGAAGGGGCCGGCAAGCTGGTGGACGACGATGAACTGCGCGAAGCCATGTCCGAACGCGGGCTGGGGACGCCAGCTACGCGCGCCACCATTATCGAAGGGCTGCTTAACGAACAGTATCTGCGCCGCGAAGGCCGGGAATTGATTCCTACTGCCAAGGCGCGTCAGCTTATGACGCTGCTGGTCGGACTGAACGTACGCGAGCTGACCTCGCCCGAACTGACCGGCGAATGGGAACACAAGCTCAAGCAAATGGAACAGGGCCAGCTGGACCGCGAAGCGTTCATGCGCGAAATTGCGCAAAGCACGCAAATCATCGTCAAGCGGGCCAAGGAGTACGAGCAGGACACCGTGCCCGGCGACTACGCCACGCTCACCACACCATGCCCGGCCTGCGGCAGCGTCGTCAAGGAAAACTACCGCCGTTATGCCTGCACCAACTGCGATTTTTCCATTACCAAGCATCCGGGCGGGCGCACCTTTGAAATCCCCGAAGTGGAAGAACTGCTGCAGAATAGAACCCTGGGCCCGCTCAGCGGCTTCATCAGCAAAATGGGCCGGCCTTTTTCCGCGATTTTGCGCATTACGCCTGAAAACAAGCTGGAATTCGATTTTGGCCAGTCTGACGATGACAACAGCGAGCCGCTGGACGTTTCGCAGTTGACGCCGGTGGGCCGTTGCCCCAAATGCAGTGGCAACGTCTACGACACGGGCATGAGCTATGTCTGCGAAAATTCGGTCAGTGAAAAGAAAACCTGCGACTTCAAATCCGGCCGCGTGATTCTGCAACAGGAAATTGACCACGCGCAGATGGGTAAATTGCTCAGCCAGGGTAAAACCGACCTGCTGGAAGGGTTTGTGTCCAATCGTACCAATCGTAAGTTCAAAGCCTACCTGGCCTTGTCGAAAGCAGGTAAAATAGAGTTTGAATTTGAGCCCCGCCCCGCCAAAACGGCAAAAGCGGCGTCTAAATCGGCTGCCAAAGCCGCCAGCAAGTCTGCGGCAAAAAGCGCCGCTACCGCGGCAGAGGCCGACAGCGGCAAAGTGGTCAAAAAGGCAGCCAAGAAAACTGCCCGCAAGACCGCAAGCAAAACTGCCACCAAGAAAACAGCTGTCAAGAAAGCCGCTGCCAAGAAAGTCGCAGGCAAAAGCGCGACCGCCCGCAAGCAGACTGCCAAAACCGCCGACCCGGACGACACCGAGCCCGCATTTTAAGCGACCCCCGCCTCACCCCGGGGGCGCATGTACAGAATGAACACACTTATTCAGAAATACAACATCCCCGGTCCACGCTACACCAGCTATCCCACCGTCCCGTACTGGGACGAAAGCAGTTTCGATAGCGACGCCTATCTGCAGACCGTCAGGCGCAGCTTCACAGAGTCGAATGCCCAGGAAGGCATCAGTCTGTATATCCACCTGCCGTTCTGTGAGGTGCTCTGTACGTTCTGCGCCTGTCACAAGCGCATTACAAAAAAACACAGTGTCGAAGAGCCCTATGTAGAGGCGGTTCTCAAGGAATGGGCCATGTACCGCAAATTACTTGGCGACAAACCGGTCATCAGGGAAATTCATCTGGGCGGCGGCACGCCAACGTTTTTTAGCAGCGCCAACCTGCAGCGCCTGCTGACCGGTATTCTGGACGACGCCATCATCCATGAGCACCATGAGTTCAGTTTCGAAGGCCATCCCAACAATACCCGCAAGGAGCACCTGCAGACTCTGTACGATCTGGGCTTTCGCAGGGTCAGCTACGGCGTGCAGGACTATGATCCCATGGTCCAGAAGGCCATCCACCGCATCCAGCCCTATGAAAACGTGCTGAATGTGACCGACGCGGCCCGCGCGATCGGCTACACCAGTGTCAGTCACGACCTGATCTTCGGCCTGCCGTTCCAGACCTGGGCGGCCATGGAGTCGACCATCAAGAAAACCATCGCGCTCAAGCCCGATCGCCTGGCCTTCTATTCTTACGCTCACGTGCCCTGGATCAAGGGCAACGGGCAACGCGGCTTCGACGAAAACGACCTGCCCTCCGGTGAAGAAAAACGCGCCCTGTACGAAAACGGCAAACGGCTGCTAGAAGAGCTGGGCTACGTGGAAATCGGCATGGACCACTTTTCCCTGCCATCCGATTCGCTCTATCAGGCCATGCTCAAAAAAGACCTGCACCGCAACTTCATGGGTTACACCTCTTCGTCAACCCAACTGATGATCGGCCTGGGCGTATCCGCCATCAGCGATACCTGGTATGCCTTTGCGCAAAACGAAAAAGTCCTTGAGGATTATTACGCCCGGGTCGAGAGCGGCGCATTGCCTTTGTTCCGCGGCCATTTGCTGGACCAGGAGGATCTGGTCATCCGCCGCCATATTCTGAACCTGATGTGCCAGCTGCAGACCAGCTGGGCCGATCCGGCCATGCAATTTCCCGAACTGCCCGAGGTGCTGGAACGGCTGCAGGAAATGCAGAGCGACGGCCTGATCCGCATTGGCGCAGACCGCATTGATATTACCGAAGCCGGCCGCACTTTCGCTCGCAATATCTGTATGGCCTTTGATCTGCGCATGCTGCGCAAGCAGCCGAATGCGCGGATTTTCTCGATGACGGTATAAAGGCACAGCATGACCCTGATTCCCGAAATCAAGCCGCAGCAGTCCCTGGAACTGCTCAAGGAGCTGCATATCCTTACCCGTGAGGGAAAGATCAACCAGGACACGCGGCGCAAACTCAAGCAGGTTTACCACCTGTACCAGTTCATTGAGCCCCTCATGCAAACCGTGCTGGACGAGCGGCAGGCGTTATCGCTGGTCGACCACGGCGCCGGCAAATCCTATCTGGGATTTATTCTGTACGACCTGTTTCTCAAGGACCACGACAACGCCACGGTGTATGGCATTGAGTCGCGCGCCGACCTGGTCAGAAAATCGGAAGACCTGGCCCGACGCCTGGGCTTTGACGGCATGCAATTCAAGGATATGACCGTAGAGCAGTCCATTGCGTCTGCCGCTCTGCCCGAAAAAATAGACATTGTCACCGCCCTGCATGCCTGCAATACCGCCACAGACGACGCCATCCGTTTTGCCCTGGCTCGCGATGCGCGTTTTATTGTGCTGGTGCCCTGCTGCCAGGCTGAAGTGGCCGCCGCACTGCGCGCCACCAAGGGCAACACCCTGGGCAAGACGCCCTTGTCTGAACTATGGCGCCACCCCCTGCACACCCGCGAATTCGGCAGCCAGATCACAAATGTATTACGGTGCCTGCAACTGGAAGCGCGCGGCTATCAGGTCACGGTCACAGAACTGGTGGGCTGGGAACATTCCATGAAAAACGAGCTGATCATCGCCAAAAAAACCGGCGGCTTCAAGAAAAGCGCGCGCGAGCGGCAACTGGCTATTCTGAAGGAATGTCATCTGGAAGCGCTGCAGGAGCGGTTTGCTTATTAGAACAAAGCAGCAAATTGCTTTTGCGGCGCAGTGCGCCAATCCTCTACGTTCTGGCAGGTTGACACGGTGACGCAATTTCCATAGAATTTGCTTAACACGGCCTCTCTCGGTTGATTCACTTCGGTGGAGATACTGCTGAGAGGTTTTTTATTTCTGAATCAACGCCCAAGTGTCTTCCCAATTTTCAGAGGCCCCCATACCTGCCAGATTAAGGGGTAAATATGAAATGACAGGGAATCCCTTCAACAGCATGGCGACTCGATCTGACCAACTGGAGTTGGGGTTGATTACTTTGACTAGATGGGAAATCATGCATAAAGACAAAAAACATCGCGCTCTTGCATGAGCATCATTTTCAAAGGATTGTACCCATAACAATTCTCTTGAAGATGGCAGCCTTGGTTGTTCCACCATATTTCTATTCCATAACCGACAATGGTGAGCGCAAACATTGCGTAGATAATTCAGGGAACGAAGCCAGGTTGCAAATACTCTTCCACTATTAATGCCATATTTCTGAGATATTTGGTCTTGGTCAGACTCTATCATGCCAGCGTATAAAGTGGATAATGTGCCAAAATTCCATACTTCGCAGGCAGCCCAAATGGCAAGTGGCAAACCATTTTTTTCTTTATAGCTCCGAATAAAATTTTCCTTGGAACGATTGATTAACAAGGCATGTTTGGTGATCCACGCGTGTTGTCGACTAACGCCCGTCTGTTGATTGATCTTATAGCCAAAGTCTTTATGAAAATATTGTGGCTTCAAATATGCAAATGTATCTTTCTTGCCTAACACGTGAGAGATATCGCCCCTAACGGAAACTTCAATCCTTTCAAGTGCATCCATAGCAAGAATACGCAGTTGTTTATCAAAAATATATAAATCAACTACGTCGCTGAATTTCGTCCCCGCGTGAAAGCTATCCAAGGCAAGATATTGAATTTTCTGGGCCTTGGAATTTTTCCCATTTTTGGGCATGATGACGTTACCGGCCCGCTCGCGAAAAACAAACCAGTATCCACTTAATCGGTAATATCCAATACGCTCTAGATACTCAAGCGCCTTTGAGGGATCGGTTACCTCCATACCTCTGCTGATCAACAACGCCAGTTGAGTATCGAGGTTATTCCAAGGGTTGGGATAAAGAAATTCCATTGAGTTCACTATGGCAAAAGGTTTTCTAAATGGCGCAAAAAGCTCATTCAGACACGATGTCAAAAAACATCGCTTTTTTGGAGAAAAGACAATTAAACTCCGCTACCCTCTTACCGAGCAACTGCGTGGCTCACTTCTGTCTACTGTTAAAATCCAGCCATAGGATTTCAACCGTTCGATGCAGTTATCCGTCGGAAACAGTATGTACTCACTCACAGCATGAGCCGCAAGTTCTCTTTTATGGATACCATTTCTGCACAAACAATCCCCCTATCTTCCCTGCCCGCACACTGGGCGACTCGGATGCATAAGCAATGGCCGACAGAGAAAAATACCTTCATACATTGCTCTATTCGGGATTTACTCTTCTGGCTTCGGGATATGCCTTATGAACGGCCTGAAGGCGACAATAGCGTCAGAAATTGCATCACACAATGGCGAGGCACCTGCTCAGCCAAGCATCTGGCAGCACATGAACTGCTAACCGCCATGGATTTGTCACCGACATTCTGGATGGCCAATTACCAACTGGATTTCAGCCTACCGTTTTTTTCAGATACGCTCCGAGCGCTTGCCATGGATCAGGTGGTCTATGACGTTCATAATTTTTTAACCTGTGATTTCGGCAACGGGCCCATCACCATTGACATTACTTTTCCGCAGAATCTCACTGCATTGGGATTGCCGGTAACGGCCACCTGGAATGGAACAGAACACTTCAAACTCTGTTGCACCCCGGAGCAGTCCATTGAGGTCAACGTTGAGGACCAACCCAATGAGCAGAAAAACCGGTGGCTGAATGCATTAAATCGTCCAACAGCGAGAAACGTGCGGGAAAAGGCTATTCTGGATATTTCCATGTTATGCAAGCACAATTTAAAAACGGCTTAGTCAACCGATAACGTATTCTATTACAAGTCAGCAAACTGGCTCATGCTGCAAAAATCGGAGATTTGCCATGGCAGTCATATATGGTAAGAAGCTGGCTGGATACCCGATGCTGACGCGAGAGAAATTCGCACCGTCCAAAACCCTCACTTCGTTCAAATCACCTGAAGGTAAGTTAGACGCCTCCATTGCCGTGAAAAAAGTCATCGGGCAGCACCGCAAGGTTTGGGTCGCCTTGCGGGTTTGATCATTGCGTCTACGAATCACTCCGCCGGAAAAACCGGCTCGCCCAGATTCTGCATCAAGCGATTGGCCCAGCCGAACACCGATACGGAATGAATCAGATCGAGCATCTCGATTTCGCTGAAACCCTGGTCCTTCAATGCCTGCAGGTTCTGGGCGTCAAACCCGGCCACATCACGTGTAAGCGCTGTCGCAACATCGATAACGGCAGCATCGCGTTCATTTTTCGCTGCAGTGGCAGGATCCACAAACACGTCGCGCACGATCTCGTTGCGCTTGGCCAGTTGCTCAAAGCGCTGCGCATGCACCGACGCGCAATAGACGCAACCGTTAATGCGCGATACCGCCAGGGCGCCCAGTTCGCGATCGGCGCGATTCAAGCCGCCTGGCGCATACATAATGGCGTTATACGTGAACGAGCGCTGATCCAGAATGTGCGGCTCATGCACCAGCAGCAGATAATAATCGGACGTTTTGGCCTGCGGATGACTCGCTTCCAGCACCTTGTTCTGTTCCGGCGTGGCTGCATTGGCATCCACCACATCCAGCCAGGCTTTCCAGCCCAGCGTCTGGTTGGTAAATCCGTTTACTTTGATTACATCGCTCATGCTGCCTGCTCCAGTTTCTGCATTGCCTTCAATCCGGCTACCAGACGTATCTGGTAGGCCAGAAACCCGATCAATTGCCCAAGCACAACGACGTCCTGCGTAGACATGCCTGATTTTTTCAGCGTCAGCAACGCTTCTTCGTTGCCTTCTATCGGGTCCAGAATCAGTTTTTTGGTAAATTGCAGGACACTGTTCAATTCACATTTCACAATATCCTCAACATGGTCTTCGGTCACGATCTGAACCAGCTTCTCGTCGATACCTGCCAGCAGCGCCTGCTCGGTATAGTGTGCCGTCAGCTCGGGCGCGTTCATCAGGCTGCTTGCATACAGGGCAACCAGCCAACGATCCTGTAGCGGCAAACTCAGGTCGGACGAAAACAGTGCGGCATAGCTTGCCTGCGTGCCGTTTTTAACTTTTTCCCTGAACTGCCGGGCCTGCCAGATTTTACTGTCTGGCTTCAGATTGAGCAGCG